>CAITLX010000505.1 GCA_903893335.1 uncultured delta proteobacterium
CCCCGCTACCAGCGCTGGCGGCGGATGTTCGAGTCGAACACGACGCGGATGTCGTCGAGGTCGACGTCGTTGAAGTCGATGGCCTGCTCGCCCGACTCGCCGAGCGAGGCCTGCGCGCGCGTCAGGCCCGCGTCGCGCGCCTCTGCGTCGGCGGGGTGCGCGGCCGCGGGGAGGTTGGCGAGCTGCTCCATGACGCCGCGGAACTGACGAATGCCGGCGAGGGCAAGCTGCTCCTGGAAGGCGAGGGCGAGCGGGCGCGCGCCGGCGAGGAGCTGATCGAAGATGTCGCCCGCGATCTCGAGCCCCTCGACGGCGGTGGCGGCGCGCACCGTGGCGGTGCGCTTGCCGCGGTCGATGAGGGCGATCTGGCCGACGAGCGTGCCGGGGCGGAGCGTGGTGACGATCTGCGTGCCCGAGCGGCGCGTGCGCTCGACCTGGACCTGCCCGCGCACGATGAGGAAGCAGGACGAAGCGGGCTCGCCTTGCAGGTAGAGCACCGAGCCTGCGCCGACGTTGCAGGCCGGCGCGAGCGCGAGGAGGCTCTGGAGGTCGTCGTCGGTGAACGCCCGCAAGGCAGCGAGCGCGCGGAGGTCGCGCAGATCGATCATGATTTGCCCAGCAGCTTGTCGACCAGCCCGCGAAAGCCCGCGCGGTCGGTCGCGATGATGGGAGGCGGTGGCCCATGCGACCCGGGGCGAACGGGCGGCAGTGGGCCGGGAGGCGGGGGCGTGCTCGGACGCACGCGAGGCATCCCCGCGGGGGGCGTGGGGTTGGTGCTCGGTTGCACGCGAGGCATCCCCGCAGGAGGCGAGGGGTTGGAGCTTGGCCGAACGCGCGGCATGCCGAAGGGGGGTGAAGGGTTCGTGCTCGGGAAGGTGCGCGGGAGGCTCGAGGGGGACGAGGGGTTGGTGCTCACGCGAACGGGGGCCGGAGCGGGGACCGAGGGGCCGGTGTCGTGGATCTCGGCGTCGATGCGCTCGTCGAGCACGCGCAGCCGCTCGGCGACGATGCGGGCGACGCCTCGCACGATGGTGGAGTAGGCCGCCGGCGAGCCTGCGCGCAGGCCATTGGTCAGCGCGTCGCGGCCGATCTCGGCGACGGTGCTCGGCTCGAGCGCGACCACGGTGGCCGAGCGCGTCGCAGGGTCGATGCAGGCCATCTCGCCGACGAGGCTGCCGGCGGCGACGGGCCCGATCTCGTACTCGCCGCCGCGTTTGAGGTGGATGCGGGCGTTGAGCGCGCCGGAGACGACGAACGCCATCGTGTCGCCAGCCTCGCCCTGTCGGTAGAGCACGTCGCCCGTCCGCAGGTCGCGCCAGCGCAGACAGGCGACCAGGCCGGCGAGGTCGGCGTCGGTCAGCGAAGCGAGCATCGGGACGCGGCGCAGCCGCGCCATGCGCTCGAAGCGCTCGGGAGCGAGGCTCATTGCTCGCTGGCCTCCGAGGTCTCCGGGTCGAGCAGCCAGCAGGTCTCGTAGATACCAATGCCCTTGAGCTCGACGGGGCCGCGGGGCTCGACGCGGAAGTGGCCGGCGAGGAGGTCCGCCGTGGCCTGCGAAACCTGGATGCGCCCAGCCTCGGAGGCCGATTCCATGCGCGCAGCGACGGTGACCGTCTTGCCCCAGACCTCGTATTGGAGGTCGGCGCCGCCGGCGACGCCGGCCACGACCGGGCCGCTGTGCAGGCCGATGCGCGCGAGCATCGGGCCTCCGTCGGGGCGGCGCGTGCGGCGCAGCACCTGGGCCATGTCGAGCGCCATGCGGGCGGCGGCGATCGCGTGATCGGGCCTCGCCGTCGGGACTCCCGCCACCGCGAAGTAGCCGTCGCCCATGGTGCGGATGCGCAGCACGTCGTGCTTCTTCGCGCACTCGTCGAAGGCGCGGAAGATCGCCGTCATCGACCGGAACAGCTCGAGCGGCGTGAGCTGCGCCGACCAGGTCGAGAAGCCGACGAGGTCGCACATGATCGCCGTCGCGTCGAGCCGCTCGACCACGTCGCGCTCGCCGGCCTCGACGCGCCGCGCGATGGCCGGCGGTACGAGCTGGTGCAGCAGTTGCTCGGTGCGCCGCTGCGCCTCCTCGACGCGGTCGAAGAGGATCGCGCGCTGGAACGCGGCGGTGAGCCGCTCGGTGAGCTTGCGGAGCCTCGCGACGTGCCGCAGCCCGTAGGCTCCGGCCGTCTTGCTGTTGAAGAAGAGGAAGCCGACCGGATGGCCGGGAGTGCCGAGGAAGTAGGTCATGCTCGACCGCATGCCCTCCTCGACCAGCAGGCGCGTCGAGGCCGAGGCGGGGTTCAGCTCGAGGTACTTCTCGAGGTCGTCGATGATGCGCGGCGCGTTGCTCTCGCTGACGAGGGGCAGCGTGGTCGCGGCGAGCGGCTGGGTGTAGCCGGAGCCGAGGCGCAGCGGCCCCTTGGCCCGGGCCCACCTCGTCGAGACGGTGCGGCGCTCGGGGTCGATGGTCGCGAAGCTGATGCGATCGAAGGGCAGCAGCGCCGTGAACGACTCGTAGACGGCGTCGAGCAGCTGCGCGAGCGTCGTGCCGCGATCGACGAGGTCGACGACGCGCGCGACGAACGCCTCCTCCTCGTGCACCTCGCGCGCCGAGCGCACGAGCGCGGGCAGCGAGGAGCCGAGCACGTTGGCCCACGCAGCGTCGGTGTTGCCCAGCCGTCCGATCTCGGCGACCACGGCCGACACGGCGCGCGCGATGCGGCGGATCGTCTCGGCGTGCTCGGGCTGGTAGGTGTCGGCCGTGCGGCTGTTGAAGAAGAGGAAGCCGAGGTTCTGCTCGCCGACGCACAGCGGGGCGGTCAGCGACGCGGCGTAGCCGTCGTCCACCAGCGCCTGGGTCTGCGACGGGTACCTGTGCTCGCGCGCGTACGAGACGAGGTCGTTGAGGATGCGCGGGCGCATCGTCGCCAGGACGGTCGAGAGCGTGCCGCGATCGATGCGGCCGCGCGAGCCCGGCAGCGCCCAGAGGTCGGGCTGCGTCGAGGTCGCCCCCGCGAGCCAGATCGTGGTGCCGTCGTCCTCGAGCAGGCCGAGCGCGACGCGGTCGTAGGGGATGAGCCCCTCGAACGACGAGAAGACGAAGTCGCAGAGGCGCTGGTAGCCGACGCGCGCCGCGACGCTCTCGGGGAGCGACGAACGCCGCACCATCGGGACCGTCGCGAAGGCGCCGCTCCGGCTCGATCCGGTCGCTGCCCCCTTCACGAAAGCCCCCGCCGTCGCGCGTCCCGCGCTCTCGACGGTTCTCTCTGCTGCACGCAGCGCGTGCTCGCTCCGATCGACATCGTGCTGTTCCCCCAAGACCCCACCTCGCTGTGCCCATCCGTTCCAGGAACGGTCCGACCGCGCGAGGGCTGTAGCGACGGTGTTATCCCCGTCGAAGCGGTGCGTGTCAAGCGCAGCGTGGAGCGGCTTTCGACCGTCAAGAGTTTGGCGATTTGTCCAGCTTCTGTCGTGCGCGAAAAACGGTTTCGGCTCGGTTTCGTCGCCTTCGCGGGCTCTGCCCCGCGGTAGCGCAAAAGATGCGTCGTGCGCCCTTCTCGGCGGTGGTTCGAGCGTCTAAGCTGTGCGATCCGCGGCGCTCGCGGTTTCAGCATGACCGACGTCTCCCGCACCATCCCCGAGGTCCTCACCTGCCGCGTGCTGCTCGTCGTCGGCAAGGGGGGCGTCGGCCGCACCACGGTGACCGGCGCGCTCGCGCTCGCCGCGGCGCGCGCGGGTCGGCAGGTGCTCGTCGCCGAGGTGGGCGACCCCGACGGCCACGAGTCGGCGCTCGCGCGGCTCTTCGGGCGGTCCACTCTGCCGGCGTCCCCCGTCGCGATCGCCGAGCGCCTGCGCGGCTGCGTGCTGCACGCGCGCGAGGGGCACGCGCGCTTCCTGCGCACCGTGCTGCCGGTGCCCGCGCTCGTGCGCGCGGCGATGGCGTCGCGCTCGCTCGCGCGCATGCTCGACGCGGCCCCCTCGTTCAACGAGATGGGGGTGTTCTACCACCTGCTCGATCTGCTCAAGGAAGAGCGCTCGCGCGGGGTGCCCGAGCACGACGTGCTCATCGTCGACATGCCAGCGACCGGCCACGCCCTCGCGTTGACGGCGCTGCCCGAGCCGCTGCTCGAGCTGATGCCCAATGGCCCCATCGCGGACGCGATGCGCGAGGGGCAGTCGATCCTGTACGACGCGAGCCGCACGGCGGCCGTCGTCGTGACGTTGCCCGAGGTCCTGCCCGTCAACGAGTCGCTCGAGCTCGTCGCGGGGCTGCGGCGCACGCGCATCTTCCCGTCGCGCGTGGTCGTCAACAAGGTGCAGGACGACGACCTCGACGACG
>CAITLX010000506.1 GCA_903893335.1 uncultured delta proteobacterium
CGTGCTCGACGACCCCATCTCGGCGGTCGACACCCGCACCGAGACGGCCATCCTCGAGACGATCGAGAGGCAGTCGCACGCGCGCACGGTCGTGCTCATCACGCACCGCGTCGCCGCCGCCGCGCGCTGCGATCGCATCGTGGTGCTCGACGGCGGGCACGTGGTCGACAGCGGCACGCACGACGAGCTCGTCTCGCGCCCGGGGCTCTACGCGAGCTTCGCCGAGGAGCAGCGCATCGAGCGCGAGCTCTCGGCGCTCGGCGAGACGGGAGGCGCCGCGTGACGCAGCCCCAAGCCACCCGAGGCCCCGCCGCCGCCAAGGCGGGGCGCACCGAGGAGGTGCTGCGCGCCTTCCACGAGGAGGACGAGGTCGCGCGCGCGTACGACTTCGGCCTGCTGCGGCGGCTCTGGCCCTTCGTGCGCCCGCACGCGGGGCCCCTCTACCTCTCGCTCGCGCTGCTCGCCGTCACGGGCGCGCTCTCGCTGGTGCGCCCGCTGCTCATGAAGCGCGCGCTCGACGCCGGCGCCATCGCGCGCGCGCCCGACGTGCTCGTCTCGACCGGCATCACGCTCGCGGACGACGTCGTCGTCGAGCAGTTGCTCGGCTTCGTGCAGATCTACGCCATGCTGCTCGCCGGCGCGCGCGCGATGGCGGGGCTGCGCGCGCACGTCTTCCGCTTCCTGCACGGCATGCGGCTCGGCTTCTTCGATCGCCAGCCGGTCGGCCGGCTCGTCACCCGCGTCACCAACGACACCGACGCCATCGGCGAGGCCTTCGCGTCCGGCGCGCTCAACGCGGTCGGCGATCTGGTGCGCCTCGTCGGCATCGTCGTGATGATGCTCGCGCTCGACTGGAAGCTCTCGCTCGTCGCCTTCGCGGTGCTCCCGCCCGTCGCGCTCTTCGTCAACTGGGTGCGGCACGGCTCGCGGCGCGCCTACCGCGACATCCGCACCAAGACCGCGCGGCTCAACGCCTTCCTCAACGAGCAGGTCAACGGCATGACCGTCGTGCAGGCGTACGGCCGCGAGCGCGCGGCGGCCGCCGAGTTCGACGACATCAGCGTCGCGTACCGCGACGCCAACTTCCGCTCCATCCGCTACGAGGCCCTGCTCGACGCGGCCATCGAGATGGTCTCGTCGGCCTGCGTCGCCCTGCTGCTCATCTCGGTCGGCGTGCGGCCCGCGAGCGTCGGCACGGTCGTCGCGCTCATCGCCTACATCCGCCAGTTCTTCGAGCCCATCTCCAACCTCGCGCAGCGCTACACGCTGGTGCAGAGCGCGATGACGGGCGCCGAGCGCGTGTTTCAGCTGCTCGACACGGTCGAGCCCGACGCGCCGAGGCGCGACGACGTGCCCCCCGGCGGCTCGCCCGACGTCGCGCTCGAGCTCGACCACGTCACCTTCGCCTACAAGCCGGGCGTCCCCGTGCTGCACGACGTGTCGCTGCGGGCGCGGCGCGGCGAGCGCATCGCGCTCGTGGGCGCCACCGGCTCGGGCAAGACGAGCATCGCGTCGCTGCTGCTCCGCCTCTACGACACCGAGGAGGGCGCCGTGCGCGTCTTCGGCGCCGACGTGCGCTCGCTCGAGCGCGGCGATCTGCGCCGCCAGTTCGCCGTCGTGCCGCAGGACGTCTACCTCTTCCCCGGCACCATCGCCGGCAACGTCGCCGTCGGCGACGCCTCGCCCGACCGCGCGAAGATCGAGCGCGCGCTCGAGGCGGTCAGCGCCCTCGACCTCTTCCGCTCGCGCGAGGGGGGGCTCGACGCGCGCGTCGACGAGCGCGGCGCCAATTTCTCGGCCGGCGAGCGCCAGCTCGTCGCGTTCGCGCGCGCTCTCTACCGCGACCCGCCCATCCTCGTGCTCGACGAGGCCACCGCCAGCGTCGACAGCGACACCGAGGCCCGCCTGCAGCGCGCGGTCGACACGCTGATGCGCGGGCGCACGAGCATCATCATCGCGCACCGCCTCTCGACCATCCGCGCCGTCGATCGCATCGTCGTGATGCACAAGGGGCGCATCGCCGAGCAGGGCACGCACGACCAACTGCTCGCGCGCGGCGGCATCTACGCCCGCCTCTACGCGCTCGGCTTCGGACGCGACGCCGCAGCCGGAGGCTGATAGGACACCGCCCAGCATGCCCCTCGCCCCCGCCCGAGCGCCCCGATGACCTCGAAGCCCGAAGCCCACGACGCTCCGCACGCCGGGGGCAAGCTCACCCTCATGGCGCTCGGCGTCGTGTTCGGCGACATCGGCACGAGCCCGCTCTACGCCTTGCGCGAGTGCTTCTCGGGCGAGCACGGCGTCGAGCCGACCCACGCCAACGTGCTCGGCGTGCTGTCGCTCGTGTTCTGGTCGCTGACGATGGTCGTCACGGTGAAGTACCTGACCTTCATCATGCGCGCCGACAACCAGGGCGAGGGAGGCATCCTCGCGCTGCTCGCGCTCGTCCCGCCGCGCGCCGCCAAGGACGCCGGCCGCATCGGCCTGCTCGCGGGGCTCGTGCTCTTCGGCGCCGCGCTGCTCTACGGCGACGGCGTCATCACCCCGGCCATCTCGGTGCTCAGCGCCGTCGAGGGGCTCGAGACGGCGACCTTGCGCCTGCGCCCGGTCGTCGTCCCCCTCACCTGCGTCATCCTCATCGGGTTGTTCGCCGTGCAGCGGCGCGGCACCGAGGCGGTCGGCTTCGTCTTCGGCCCCATCATGCTGGTCTGGTTCGGCGTGCTCGCCGTGCTCGGCGCCATCGCGCTCGCGAAGCGCCCGGCCGTACTCGCCGCGCTCGACCCGCGCTACGCCGCCGAGCTGTTCGCCTCGCACGGCTACCACGCGTTCCTCGTGCTCGGCGCCGTCGTGCTCGTCATCACGGGCGGCGAGGCGCTCTACGCCGACATGGGCCACTTCGGTCGCGTGCCCATCCGCCGCGCCTGGTTCGCCGTCGTCATGCCGAGCCTGGTGCTCAACTACTTCGGCCAGGGCGCGCTGCTGCTCGACGACCCGGTGCACGCGTCGCAGCCCTTCTACGCGCTCGTGCCGCCCGCGCTGCTCTACCCCATGGTCGCGCTCTCGACGGCCGCGACGATCATCGCGTCGCAGGCGCTCATCTCCGGGGCGTACTCGCTCACGCGCCAGGCCATCCAGCTCGGCTTCTTCCCGCGCGTGACCATCCGCCACACCTCCGGGCACTCCGAGGGGCAGATCTACGTCCCCGAGGTCAACGCGGCGCTCGCCATCGCGTGCGTGTGGCTCGTGCTCACCTTCCGCGCGTCGAGCCAGCTCGCCGCCGCGTACGGCATCGCCGTCACGGGCACGATGGGCATCACCTCCATCGTCTACTACGTCGTGCTCACGCGCACCTGGGGCTGGCCGCGCTGGCGCGCCGGGCTGGTGGTCGGGCTCTTTCTCTTCTTCGACGTGGCCTTCTTCGGCGCCAACGCGCTCAAGTTCTTCCAGGGGGGCTGGTTCCCCGTCGGCGTCGCGCTCGCCATCTTCGTCGTGATGACGACGTGGAAGCGCGGGCGCGCGCTGCTCGCCACGCACCTGTCGGGCCGCCTGCTGCCGCTCGACGCCTTCCTCGACGACCTCGACCAGGTCAAGCCGCACCGCGTACACGGCACCGCGGTGTTCATGACCTCGAGCCCCGACGGCGTGCCGCTCGTGCTGCTGCACCATTTCAAGCACAACCAGGTGCTCCACAAGTCGGTCGTGCTCCTCTCCATCCTCTCCGAGCACGTACCCGAGGTCCCCGCCGCCGAGCGCGTCACGGTGCGCGATCTCGGGCGCGGCTTCTTCCGCGTCGTCGCGCGCTACGGCTTCATGCAGACGCCGAACGTCCCGCAGGTGATGCGCGAGGCCGCCGAGCGGGGCGTGCCCGCGGCGGCCGGCGCGACGAGCTACTTCCTCGGGCGCGAGACGCTGCTGGCAACGGGCACGGGGCGGCTCCCGCGCTGGCAGAAGGGGCTCTACGCCTTCCTGTCGCGCAACGCGCGCTCGGCCACCGAGTACTTCGGCATCCCGGCCGACCGCGTCGTCGAGCTCGGCTTGCAGGTCGACCTCTAGCCCGGCGCGTCGGCCGGCCTTCGAGGCGGCGCGTCAGCCCGGCGCGTCGGCCGGCCTTCGGGGCGGCGCGTCAGCCCGGCGCGCGCGCCTTCGAGTCGAGCACGATGGTCACCGGGCCGTCGTTGTCGACCACGACGCGCATGTCGGCGCGGAAGCGACCCGTCTCGACCTTCGCCCGCGCGCGCGCGAGCGCGACGAACCTCTCGTAGGCCGCCTCGGCGGGGCCGGGGGCCATCGCGCCGTCGAAGCTCGGCCGCAGGCCGCGCGAGACGTCGCCGTACAGCGTGAACTGGCTGACCACGAGCAGCGCGCCCGACACGTCGGCGAGCGCGCGCGCCATCTTGCCCGCCTCGTCCTCGAAGACGCGCAGCCCCACCACCTTGTCGGCGAGCCAGGCCACGTCCGCGTCGCCGTCGCCGACGCCCGCGGCGACGAACGCGACCAGGCCGACGCCGATCTCCCCCACCACCTCGCCGGCCACCTCGACGCGCGCCGAGCGGACGCGCTGCACGACCGCCCTCACCCCGAGAGCCCCAGCTCGCGCGCGAGCTTGCGCGTGATGGCGAAGTAGGTCGAGCGGTCGTACGGCTGGTTGAGGATGTGGAACTCCTTGCCCGTCAGCCCCACGCAGCCGAAGCAGTACGAGCAGCCCGTCAGGTGCGAGCACTGCACGAGGTAGGCGCTCTGCGCGCACCGCGTGCAGGCGATGCAGTGCTGGCACGCGATGCAGCCCGTGCAGCCGCGGCAGTGGGCCGAGTCGCTGCAGTCGGCGCAGCCGACGCAGAAGTGGCAGCGCACGAGCCGCTCGCCGTCGCGGCAGAAGGTGCAGCCGACGCAGCCGCGGCACCCCTGGCACTCGACGCACCCCTCGTTGACGGTCGACGTCGTGTGCGCGCGCGTCAGCTCGCGCAGGCGCGCCTCGTACTCCGATCGCGAGATCATCGGAACGGGTCGCTACCACCGCCCCCGTTTCGCGACAAATTGGGCCGTTGTTCGCCGGGCATGGCAAGGGGCTTGGGAG
>CAITLX010000507.1 GCA_903893335.1 uncultured delta proteobacterium
GCACGAGGCGACGAGCAGCGCGAGCCACAGCGAGGGCCAAAGACGCAGGCTCGGCATCGGCCTGCGGCTCTACCACGCCCGCGCGGCGGCTCGGCGCCCCGCGTCATCCGGGCCCGGCGTCCGCGACGCGGATCGGCGCGTCGAGCACGACGAGCGGCCGGATGCGCACGACCATCTTGCGCCCGATCCCCTTGACCCGCAGCAGGTCCTCGACCGCGCGCAGGCGCCCGAGTCGCTGCCGCAGCGCGACGATCGCCCGCGCGCGCGCGGGGCCGACGCCCGGCAGTCGTCGCAGCGACTCCTCGCTCGCGACGTTGAGCACCACGCGACCGTCGGGCAAGACCTCGCCGCCCGCGGGCGCGGCTGCGCCCGCATCCGCGACGACCTCGCTCGGAGGAGCGCTCGCGACCGCTGCCACGGGAGCCGAGGCAGACGCGGGGGGCTCGGGAGCCGCGACCGCCGAGCGCTCGGCGTGAACGGCCGACGCCGCACCGAGCGCGGCCAGCACGCCGAGCGCGGTGGCGCCGAGCGCGACCTTCGCGAGCACGAGCGACCAGGTCGAGGCGCGCACGCGCGCGGTCCACGCGGCGAGCCGCCCGCGCACCGGGGAGACCGCGGAGCGGCCTCGGTGCGCGGACGACCACCTCGTGCATCGCGGGCTCGCGATGCACGCCGCTCACAGCGCTTCCGCCTGCGCAGCGCGCGCGGGCGCAGCGTTGCGGCGGCCGCGCGCCGCGGTCGGATCGGCCACACCCTCCTCGCGCGGCTCCCAGTCGCGGATGTGCAGCGTGCCGCCGACGGGCACCGCGTCGAGCCGCACGTTGAGCGAGCCGTCACGGTTGGTGAAGGCGACGCCGATCTTCGTCCAGTAGCTCTTGTCGCCGCGCTCGACGATGACGTAGGCGGCCTTGAGCTTCGTGTTGCTGTCCATCTTTCAGTCTCCTGTGGTTGGCGCGGCGGTCGGCACCGGCCGGCGGCGCGCGACGACCAGGAGAGCGAACGCCGTGCCCAAGACAACCGTCGTCATTTCGAGCACTTATGCGCCACGCGAGGTGTCGGCCGCCGAGCGGTGACTGGCGGCCGTCGGACCGGGGGCAAAGGGGCGCCGTTCGTGGTAACTTGGAATACCCGACGGGCGGGCCTGCGGCGTAGTGTCGCGTGGTCTCGCTCGACCTTCGCAACCCTCGTGGCCGCCCCGCTCTCCGCTCCGTCTCGCGTCCCCGCGCTGCGCGCGGGCGCCGACTTGCGCGCGCTCCCGCTCAAGCCCGTCGACGCCTACCTGCTCGCGCAGATCGACGGCGTCGCGACCGAGGCCGAGCTCGCGACGCTGACGGGCATCGCGCAGCGAGCGCTGCACGCCGGGCTCGATCGCCTGCGTGAGCTCGGCGCGATCGAGTTTCGCGGCGAGCCTCCCCCGCCCGTCCCCTCGCGCGAAATCCCCCGCACCAGCGACAGCGGGAGCGATCTGTCGGCGGTTCGTTCGCGCGGCGCGCGCAACCCGTCGGGCAGCACCCCCATCATCCCCCGCGAGGACGCCGACGGCGGCGCGTCGTCCCACGACGACATCGTCTTCGAGCCGAGCCGGCCGAAGCTGGAGCGCTCGCGCCCCGAGGTCGCGTCGGGGCCGCATCCGGCGCCGTGCGACCTCTCCGCCGAGCAGCAGGCGCACCTGCACTCGCTCGCCGCCGCGCTCGACACCCTCGACCACTACGCCCTGCTCGGCCTCGCGCGCGACGCCGCCAAGAAGGCGATCAAGCGCGCGTACCTCGCGACCGCCGCCGAGTACCACCCCGACCGCCACTTCGGCGTCCAGCTCGGCGAGCTCGCGCGCGTGCTCGACAGCGTCTTCGCGCGCATCACGAACGCGTACGAGACGCTGCTCGCGCCCGACCGTCGCGCCGCGTACGACGCCGAGCTCGCGGGCACACCCCGCAAGCACGCGCTCGCGCTCGTCATCCTTCGCCGCATCGGCGTCGCGCACGTGCCGCCCCCCGCCCCCCCCGCGCAGGTCACGCGCAGCGACCTTCCGCCCGCGCCGAGCGTGCCGCAGGCGATCGACTCGACGCGCGTGCAGGTGCCGATGCCGCGCTTCCTGCGCGACCACAACCTCCGCCCCGACGTCTCGCCGCTGCCGTTGCCGCCCGGTCCGTTCGACCCGGGCGACCCCGCGACGGCGTACCTCCCGTATCCCGACGGCGTCGCGCCCCCCTCGCGCCACCTGTCGCCACCGACGGGTGTGCGCGCGATGACCCCTCCGATGGGGACGCGCGCCGTGACTCCTCCGACGGGGACGCGCGCGGCGACGCCGCCGCAGGGCAGCCACGCGGTCGCGACGACGCAGGGCGCTCGCGCCGGGTCCACGACGAGCGGCACCCACGCCGCGGTCCACCCAGCCGCTGCGCGCTCGATGTCGCCGCCGTCCGGCACGCGCGCGCCATCCGTGCCGCCCCCTCCCCCCGCGACGCACGACGACGAGGCCGCGCGCAGGGCCGCGCTGGCCATGCGCCTCGGGGCGCCTCCGCCGAGCGTGGGAGCGCGGCAGGGAGACGAGCGCTCGCCCGACGCCCGCGCGGCGGTCGACGACCTGATGCGGCGCTCGCAGGACGCGCGTCGCGGTCAGGTGCAGCGCTACGTCGACGCCGCGCGCGAGGCCGAGCGCGACGGCGATCACACCGGCGCGTCCAACGCGTACCGCCTCGCGCTCTCGCTCGACCCCGAGAACGCGGAGGTCATCCGCGGCCTCGACGCGTCGAGCGGCCGCGCGTCGTCGAGCGTCGCCGCGGCGCACCTGAAGAAGGCCGACGAGGAGTACCGCGTCGGGCACTGGGCCGAGGCCGCGCACTTCTTCGTGCGCGCCGCCGCCGGAATGCCCGACGACGCAGGCGTGCACCACCGCGCGGCGGTGAGCATCCTGCGCGCGGCCGGCGACCTCGCGGTCGCGATCGACCTCGGGCGCAAGGCGCTCATGCTCGCCCCGCAGGACCTCGAGGTGCGCACCTCGCTCGTCGAGATCTACCTCGCCGCCGGCCTGCTCGTCGCCGCGCGCGGCGAGATCGCGCGCGTGCGGGCGCTCGACCCCGCGCACCCCAAGCTGCGCGAGCTGACCGAGCGCGCGCGCTGACGCGAGGCACCGGTGCAGGCAGCCCCCGGCGACGGCATCGGTCTCGTTTGCGGCGCGTGCGACGCGTGGGCGGCGCTCGACACGCCCGCTTGCCCCGTGTGCGCGGAGCCCCTCGCGCTCACGCTGCAGACGCCGCCCGGAAGGCCCGGTACGGTGTCCACGGTCCCCCGGCTGTCGCTCGGCTCGGCGCGCCCCGAGGGCTCGTACACAGGAAGTGGCGAACCGGAGCCAGATACGCGATCATGCCCCCCTTCGGAGTCCCCCGCTCGCGCCGCCCCCAGGGGCGGTGAGCCCGCGGGAGATCCGACCTCTCGTTCGTCCCCGGAGGACCCGATGGATCAGGCCCGTCACTACGTGTGCAAGTCGTGCTCGACGCCCGTGCCCCCTGGGCACAAGTTCTGCGGTCGGTGCGGCGACGCGCTGCCGCCGGAGGTGCTCGCGGCGCACACGGCGTTCTTCAGCGAGATGCAGAACCCGCTGAAGGCGAAGCTCGTCCTCATCCGCGGCGAGGGCAGCGAGGGGCTGAGCTACCACCTCAAGTCCGAGCAGCACAGCGCCGGGCGCGCCGGTCAGCTCGCGTTCTCCGACGATCCGTACGTGTCGCCGAAGCACGCCAACTTCTTCTACCGAGACGGCAAGCTCGTCGTGCGCGACGAGGGCTCGCTCAACGGCGTCTACCTCCGCATCCGCGGCACCGTCGAGATCGCGCCGGGCGACATGTTCCTCGCGGGCGATCAGCTCTTCCGGCTCGACCCCGCGCCGCGCCCGGCCGACGGCCAGGACCAGGACGGCACCTACTTCTACTCGTCGCCCAAGCACCCGAGCACCTTCCGCCTGCTGCAAGTCCTGCAAGGCGGCGCGCCCGGCATGCTCGTGTGCGCGCGCGGCAACACGCTGCAGGTCGGCCGCGACGGCTGCGACCTCAACTTCTCGACCGACACGTTCCTCTCCACGGCGCACTGCCGCATCGAGGAGAACGGCGGCAAGTACACGCTGACCGACCTCAACAGCCGCAACGGCACCTACGTGCGCATCAAGACCGAGCGCGAGCTCGGCCACGGCGACTACGTGTTCCTCGGCCGCAAGCTGCTGCGCGTCGAGCTCAACACGAACTGAGCGCTGGCCCCGCGCGTCGAGCTCGACACGAACTGAGCCCCCGGCGCGCGTCGAGCTCGACACGAACTGAGACCAGCCCACCGCGCGCGCGGCGCCCTCACCCGGGGCCGCGTGGCGCGGCGCGCCTGCCGACGCGGAGCGTCGCTGGTGCGCCTTTCGTCAGAGGGGTCGGAGCGGCGCTCTGGTTGACGAAGCGGGACGCCTCGTGCAGCATCCGGGGTTACGATGGCGACGCACGACAACGGTCCCGGCAACCTCCCCAGCTTCGGGCGCTCTGCCCGCGGCATGCTCTCCGCGTCGGAGGACGACGTCATCCAGAAGGCGCGCGAGGGCTGCGACCAGATGCCCACGCTCGGCGACCCGGCCGACGGCGTCATCCCCGC
>CAITLX010000508.1 GCA_903893335.1 uncultured delta proteobacterium
CGCCGATCGCGGCGCGAAGGTCGCGGGCATCGTCGACGGCTCGATCAGCGCGTCGCCGCTCGTGACGCGCAAGGCCAAGACGAAGAACTGAGCCGGCGCGCAAAGGCCAAGACGAAGAACTGAGCCGACGCGCGGCCTCGCTCAGCCGCCGGTGGTGCTCGCGTCGGCGTCGGGGTCGCCTGCGTCGCCCGCGTCGGGAGCCCCCGCGTCTGGGTCGGCCGGGAGCACGAACGCCGGCGTGGCCTCGAACTGCAACCCCGCGGAGACCTCGAGGCAGGTGCCGTGCTCGTCCTGGGCGAGGTCGGCCGTGACGCCGATGAGCCCGATGGCGGTCTTGATCAGCTCCTGGCCGACGTTGAGCGCGGGCATGATCGTCTTGAAGTCGTCGACGCGCAGGCCGCCGGCGAGCAGCCCGCTCAGCGCGAAGCCCCCCGTGGCGCCGGGCGTGAGCTTCGCGCGACCGCGCACGCCGTGCAGCGAGAGGTTGAAGTTGGCGTCGAGCACGCGCACCGGCAGCACGGCGTCGCCGGGGCCGACGAAGAGGGTGCCGTCCGTGATGTGCGCGGGCAGGGTGCTCTCGGGCGCCGCGAAGAGGTCGATGCCGAACGTCTGCTCGGGGATGTACGCGCCGCTCGTGTCGAGCAGCGGCGCGCCGCGGCCGGCGGCGAGGTGGAAGGTGACCTCGGGGTCGTTCACCGGGTCGTCGACGCCCTCGAGCGACATCACGATGAGGAGCTGACCGTTGGCGATGGCGGCGGCGAGGAGCTGACCGATGTTCTCGGAGCCGACGAAGCCCTCGATGATCGGCAAGAGCGTGCCGAACTGGTTGTCGATGCCGGGGGTGCCGTCGGGCGCGGTGAAGTCCTGCTGGTGGCAGCTCGCGGCGTCGTCCTTGCCGCTGACGCGGCCGTCGAGGTCGAGCCCGTCGGCGATGCCTCGCTTGTCGTCGACGACGCGCGCGAAGGTGGCCGTGGTGATGACGGAGCCCGGCTTGGCCGTCGAGCCGAGCGCGCCCTCGGTCGCGGCGTCGGCGGCGCTCGCAGAGGGGGTCGCGGCGTCCTCGCCGTAGCAGCCCGCGATCGACGCGCAGCCGAGGGCGAGCGCGCACGCGCGTGCGGTGCGTCGCCTCGGGCGCATCAGGCCTCGAGCCCCGCGATGCCCGACGAGACCAGCCCCTCGGCCGAGCCCCACGACCCGAGCGTCACGCCGAACGCGCGCAGCAGCGAGAAGCCGAGCTTGCTCGCGTTGTCGCCGACCGGGCGCAGGTGCCGCCCGGGCACGAGCGCGCCGCCGGCCGACCCCGCGACGAAGAGCGGGTACTCGTCGATCGCGTGCGATTTGCCGTTCGAGCAGTCGGTCATGCACAGCACCGCGCTGTGATCGAGCAGCGTCGCGGCCCCCTCCTGCACGCGCGCGAGCGCCTGGATGAAGTAGGTCGCCTCGTCGAGGATCTGGTGGAGGATGTCCTGCACCATCGGCTGGTCGCCGAGCTCGTCGTGGGTGAGCTGGTGGTGGCCGGCGACCGCGCGCGGGTACAAGAGGTTGTTGACCGGGTGGCTCAGCTGGAACGAGAAGACGCGCTGCTGGTCGCACGCGA
>CAITLX010000509.1 GCA_903893335.1 uncultured delta proteobacterium
CTTGGCGTGGTCGGCCGCGGCCGCTGCGTTGCCGAGCGTGTTCGACGAGACGACCGCGGCGGCCGGGACGGTGGCGGTGCCCTTCTTGACGACGCTGCACACGTTCGAGAACTGGATGCCGGCCGCCGGCGCCGCGGTGCCCGCGTCCACGGCGATGGTGGCGCAGCCGCTGTAGACGTACGAGTCGGCCTTGCCGATGATGTCGAGCACGTCGCCCGGCGCGACGTCGTTGGGGATGGGGTCGGTGCCGGTGGGGCAGGTGCCCGAGCCCGCGTCGGTGACGGGCGCGTCGGTGCCGTAGGCGATCGCGAGCGTGCCCGAGTACTCGGCCGTCTCGGTGAGGCCCGGCTCCGAGACGAAGACGCCCCAGATGCAGGTGCCCTTCTTGCTCTTGCTCACGAGCCACTTGCTCGACATCGCGACGACGCCGGTCAGCTTCGCGGCCGTTCCGGGCGCCACGGTGCCGTTGGCGATGGCGGTGATGGTCGAGTCGACCCCCTCGCACACGGTCGCGTCGACGGCTGCGTCGGTCGCGCCGCCGGTGCCACCCGAGCCGCCCGCGCTGTCGGCGCTCGCGTCCGCGCCGCCGGTGCCGCCCGCTCCGCCGCGGTTCGAGCTGGCCGGAGTGGCGCTGTCGGAGCTGCAAGCGACGAGCGCGGCGCTCGCGACGAGCGCGGCGACGAGGGAAGCGGACGAGCGGCTGATGGTCATGGGGACTGCCTCCGGCGGGAAAGCAGGCGACGTATCGCGCTCGCACGCGCCTGGCAAGGGCCAGCCGTGAGGGTGGGGAGGGGCCCCCGGGGCGCGCTACTTCTTGTCGAGCCCTCGGGCCCGCGCGCTACTTCTTGTCGAGACCGAAGCCGTCGTGCAGCGCGCGCACCGCGAGCTCGGTGTAGCGCGAGGCGATGAGGCAGCTGATCTTGATCTCGCTGGTGGAGATCGCGAGGATGTTGATGCCCTCGCCGGCGAGCAGCTCGAACATGCGCGCCGCGATGCCCGCGTGCGAGCGCATGCCGAGGCCGACGATCGACACCTTGACGATGTCCTCGTCGTAGCGGACACCGGTCGCCTCGACGTCGCGCGCGATCTCGTCGATGAGCGGCTTGACGCGGGTGAGGTCCGTCTTGGCCACGGTGAAGGTGACGTCGGTGGCGCCCGCGGCCGTCGACACGTTCTGGATGATCATGTCGACCGACACGTTCTTCGCGGCGAGCTTGCCGAAGATCGTGGCGACGGCGCCGGGCTTGTCCTTGACGGCGAGCAGCTGCACCTTCGCCTCGCCCTTGTCGTAGGCGACGCCGGTGACGACCACGTCCTCGAGGCTCTTCTCTTCGCCGACGACCCACGTGCCGGGGGCGTCGCTGAACGACGTGCGGACATGGACGGGGACCTGGTATTTCATGGCGACCTCCACCGAGCGGATCTGCAGGACTTTCGCGCCGAGCGAGGCGAGCTCGAGCATCTCTTCGTAGGTGATGCGCTCGATCTTGCGGGCGGACGGGCACACGTTCGGGTCGGTCGTGTAGACGCCGTCGACGTCGGTGTAGATCTCGCACGCGTCGGCGCCGATGGCGGCGGCGATGGCGACCGCGGTCGTGTCCGAGCCGCCGCGACCGAGCGTCGTGATGTTGCCCGCGTCGTCGATGCCCTGGAAGCCCGCGACCACCGCGATGAGCCCCTGCCCGACGGTGTCGACGATGCGCGTGCCGTCGATCGTCTTGATGCGCGCCTTGGTGAAGGCGTCGTCGGTGTGGATCTTCACCTGGTGGCCGAGCAGGCTGCACGCGCGGCCCCCCTCCTGGTGGATGGCCATCGCCGTGAGCGCCGCGGAGACCTGCTCGCCGGTCGCGGCGATGGCGTCGAGCTCGCGCGCGTCGGGGAGCTCGGCGGCCTGGTGCGCCAGGGCGAGCAGGCGGTTGGTCTCGCCGCTCATCGCGCTGACGATGACGACGACGTCGTGACCGGCCTTCTGCGTGGCGATGGCGCGGCGCGCCACGTTGCGGATGCGGTCGATCGTGCCGACGGACGTGCCGCCGTACTTCTGGACGATGAGGGCCACGGGACGCAGCCGCAGGTAGCGGCAGAGGGCGCGTGCGTCAATGCCGCGCGCGCTCACCGGGGTGGGGTCGGAGCAGGCGCCGCGGCGGCATCGGCCCGATCTCTTTTTTCCATGCAAGCGCGCCGCTGCTTCGACTACTGATTCTCCCTTCGCCGTGTCGCCGGTCGCTGCCTCCGTCGTCGAGACGTTCGTCACGCTGCTCGCGGTCGCGGCGCTGGCGGTGCTGGTGCTCGTCGGCGCGCGCAAGCTCGGCGTCGGCCGGCCGAGCGGGCCGCTCGAGCTTCTCGGCCGCCTGCCGCTCGACGCGCGCCGCGCGGTCTACCTCGTGCGGGTCGGCGATCGCGCGTACGTCGTGGGGGCCTCGGAGGCGGGCCTCGCGCGGCTCGGCGAGGTGCCCGCCGAGAGCGTCGCCGCCGACGACGGGCCGGCCGCACCGGCGCGCGCCCGCTTCGCCGACGTGCTCGCCCGCGCGCGGGCCCCGCGCGCCCCCGAGCCCATGAGCGGTCCCGATGCGTAGGCGCGCCGCCGTCGCCTGCTTCGCGGCGTGCGCGCTGCTCGCGGCGCCCGCGGCGGCCGCGCCGCAGGCTGCCGGCGGGCCAGCCGCCGACGACTGGTTCGCGCGGCCGCTGCCGCTGGTCGTCGCGCTCGCCATCGTCTCCATCCTGCCGTTCGCGTTCATGACGCTCACCGCGTTCGTGAAGATCTCGACCGTGCTCCAGATCGTGCGCGGCGCGATCGGCGCGCAGGGCGTCCCGTCGAGCACCGTGGTCATGGCGCTCGCGGGCGCGCTCACGCTGCTGGCGATGGCGCCGGTCGGCACGCGCATCGCGGCGCGCGCGATGCCGCTGTTCGAGGGCGCGGGCGCGCGCGACACGAGCGCGCTCGTCTCGGGCCTGGTCGACGCCACGCGCGACCCGATGCGCCGCTTCCTCTCGGCCAACGCGTCGCCGCGCGAGAAGGAGCGCTTCTACGACACGGCGCGCGCGGCCCGCCCCGAGGACGAGCGCGGCGAGGTCGGGCGCGACGACTTCACCGTGCTCGTGCCCGCGTTCGTCGTCACCTCGCTCGCGCAGGCGTTCGGGCTCGGCTTCGCGCTCTACCTGCCGCTGCTCGTGGTCGATCTCGTCGTGGCCAACGTGCTGCTCGCGCTCGGCATGCAGATGCTCTCGCCCACGCAGGTGAGCCTGCCGTTCAAGCTGCTGCTCTTCGTCGCGGTCGACGGCTGGGGGCTGCTCGCGCAGTCGCTCGTGACCGGCTGGCGCACGGGCTGAGGCCCATCGGATCACGGGCTGGCGCCCCGCGGGCTACCCGCTGGCCGACGGGATGAAGCTCGGGTCGCTCGCTGCCGGCGCGGCGTGCACGCGATCGCGGCCCGCGGCCTTCGCCGCGTACAGGCCGCGGTCGGCCCGCTCGAACCACGCGGCGGGCGTCTCGTCGCGCCCCACCTCGGCCACGCCGACCGAGAGGGTGACGCGGATGAGGTTGCCGCGGTGCAGGACCTCCGTCGCGGCGACGCACTCGCGCAGTCGCTCGCCGAGCGCCTCGCCGTCGCGCTGCGTCGCGTCGCGCAGCACGATGCCGAACTCCTCGCCGCCGACGCGAGCGACGCAGTCGCCCTTGCGCGGGAAGGTGCGCGTGAGCAGCTCGCCGAGCCGCACGAGCACGGCGTCGCCGGCGGCGTGCCCGTAGCGGTCGTTGACGGACTTGAAGTGGTCGATGTCGGCGAGCAGCAGGCACCCGCGCTCGCCGAACAGCACCGCGAGGTCGGCGGCGCGGTCGAGCTGCTGGTCGAACGCGCGGCGGTTGGCGAGCTGCGTCAGCGCGTCGCGCGCGCTCTCGGCCTGCGCTTGCTCGAGCTGGTGGCCGAGCGTGCGCAGCCGCGAGCCGAGCTCGAGCATCTGCGCGGCCTGGCGCTCTCGGCGGTCGTCCACGACGTCCTCGACGACCGAGACGGTCGCGAGCGCCTCGCGCTTGAGGTCGGCGAGCGTGCCCCGCTCGGCGGCGACCTTGAGGCGCGCGAGCTGATCGTGCGCGCGCCGCTCGGCCTCGCGGTCGGTCGGCACGGTGCGCGCCATGCCGCGCACCAGCGTCCAGACGATCTCCCGCAGGTCGCTGAACGCCGCCGTCACCGCCGCGGCCTCGCGCCGCCGGTGGTCGGTGACGAAGCGCCGCAGCCCCGTCCAGTCGCGCTCGACGGCGCCCGCGCCGGGGGCGTCGCCGGGGCGCGGCGAGCGCACCAGCACGTGCCTCGCCCACGCCTCGAACGACTCGGCGATGGCCGCCGGGTCCTGGCCGTCCACCTCGAAGGCGAACCGCCCGAGCGCGCGCAGCACCGCTCCGACCGCGTCGAGGGCCTCGTCCGCGCCGGGGTCGGGCGCCGGCACCGAGGTGAGCGTCGCGCCGCCGGGCGCGGCGACGGTCGCCGCGCGCGTGGAGCCGCTGGTCCTGAGGGGCCACATGAGGTCGAGGCGAGGAACGGCCGCTCGCGTCGGACCTTGAGCCGAATCGTGCGCGAGCCCGACCGGTCCCCCGGGAATAACCGGCGAGGGGGGCTGTTGAAGGCCCCGCTACGCCATGCACGCATCGCGTCTCCCCGTTGACACTCGACCTCCCCCGGCTACCATGCGCCCCCCACGCAGGGGCCGGTGCGCGTGCCTTCCAGGGCCCGCGCCTCGCCTCGACGAGGTCGCAACGGGGAGCGCGCGTCGGCTCGGCGCCGCGACTCGAAGCTTTGATTTTGCCCCCAAGGAGGTCGGATGTCTGCCGACGTCATGATCTACGCTCAAGAGCTGACCAAGCGGTTCGGCTCGTTTCGCGCCCTCGACCGCGTCAGCTTCGAAGTCCGCCGCGGTGAGGTCGTCGGCTTCCTCGGCCCCAACGGCGCCGGCAAGTCGACGACGATGCGCATCCTCACGTGCTTCATCTCGCCGACCGAGGGCACGGCCAAGGTGCACGGCCACGACGTGTTCGACGAGCCGCTCGAGGTGCGCCGGCAGATCGGCTACCTGCCGCAGCGCGCGCCGCTGTACCAGGACATGACCGTCTTCGAGTACCTGCGCTTCGCGGCCGACATGCGCGGCCTCGACGAGGGCACGTTCAAGACGCGCATGCGCAAGATCGTCGAGGTGTGCGGCCTCGCGCAGGTGCTCGGCAAGGACATCGGCACCCTCTCGCACGGCTACCGCCAGCGCGTCGGTCTCGGCCAGGCGCTCGTGCACGACCCGCCGATCCTCATCCTCGACGAGCCGACGAGCGACCTCGACCCCAACGAGAAGGCCGAGGTCATCCGCTACATCAAGGAGATCGGCAAGGACCGCACCATCCTCCTCTCGACGCACAACCTCAGCGAGGTCGAGGCCGCGTGCGCGCGCGCCATCATCGTCTCGAAGGGGCGCATCGTCGCCGACGGCCCGCTCGACCAGATCCGCGCCAACACGGGCAAGACGCGCTACGTCGTGGCCGTCAGCGAGCAGGGCGAGGGCGCCCCGGGCGCCGTCGAGGTCGAGCAGGCGTTCACGGCGCTGCCGGGCGTCTCGAAGGTGGCCGAGCTGCCGACCGACGACCGCGCCCACGCGTTCGAGCTCTCGGGCGACAAGGACTCCGATCTCCGCGCCGAGCTGTTTCACCTCGTCGCGGGCAAGGGCTGGACGCTGCTCGAGCTGCGCCGCGACGCGCAGACGCTCGAGGACGTGTTCCGCGATCTCACCAAGGGCGACGAGCAGCGCGACCGCAAGCTCGGCGTCGCCGCCGACACGAGCGAGAGCTGACCATGAGCACCACGCTGACCATCGCGAAGCGCGAGTTTCGCTCCTACTTCGACTCGCCCCTGGCCTACGTCGTCGTCTGCCTGAGCCTGCTGCTGCTCGGGTTCATCGTCTTCTTCGGCGTCCCGCGCTACCTGCCGCCGTTCTGGCAGGCCGACCAGGCGTCGGTGCGCTCGGTCGTCGAGGCGCTGCCCTGGGGCATCGGCCTGCTCGTCGTGCCGGTCGTCACCATGCGCCTGCTCGCCGAGGAGAAGCGCTCGGGCACCCTCGAGATGCTCATCACCCTGCCGGTGAAGGACAGCTCGGTCGTGTTCGGCAAGTACCTCGGCGCGTGCGCCCTGGTCGCCTCGCTGCTCGTGACGACGCTGCTCTACCCCATCCTCATGTTCCAGGTCTGGCACCTGGGCGCGCTCGACTGGGGCCCCGTCTTCACGGCGTACCTCGGCCTCGCGCTCTTCACCGCGGCGACCGTCGGCATCGGGCTGCTCGTCTCGAGCCTCACCGAGAGCCAGGTCATCGCGTTCTTCGTGACCTTCGTCACGATGTTCGCGCTGCTCTCGGTCGACTTCTTCGGCGAGCACGTGGCCGGCCCCGTCGGCGACGTGCTCCACGAGCTCTCGCTGCTCGGCCACCTCTCGTCCTTCCAGCGCGGCCTGCTCGACACCGGCGACGTCCTCTACTTCGTGTCGATCGCCGTCATCACCCTCATGCTCTCCTTCCGCTCCCTCGAGAGCCGGAAGTGGGCCTGATCGGAGCCTGACATGGAGCGCAAAACCCGCGCCTCGACGCAATCGGGCGTCTTCCTCGCCATCCTCGCGGCCATCCTCGTGGTCGCCAACGTCATGAGCTTCGTCGGCCTGCGCAAGCGCGCCGACATGACCAAGACCGAGCGCTTCACGCTGTCGCAGGGCAGCGCGAGGCTCATCTCGAACCTCAAGACGCCGCTGCACGTCGACGCGTACGTCACGCGCGGCCTGCCCAAGCTCGACTCGTTCGTGCGCGACCTGACCGAGCTGCTCAAGCTCTACGAGCGCGCGGGCGGCGGCAAGTTCGAGTACTCGCTCATCGAGGCCAAGAGCGAGGAGGACCGCGCCGCCGCGAAGGACGCCGGGCTCAACGACGCCGCCTTCGGCGAGGGGAGCGAGACGGGCGAGGAGCAGGCCCAGATCACCCAGGGCTACATGGGCCTCGTCTTCAAGTACGGCAGCGAGAAGGACAAGATCCCGTTCCTTTCGCCCGATCGCGGCGACGGTCTCGAGTTCTGGATCACGAACAAGATCCGCGAGGTCCGCGACAAGGCCGACGAGATCAAGCACCGCATCGGCGTCGTGTCGGGCAAGGACGAGATCAAGCTCTCGGACACGAACCTGATGCCGGGCGGCGGGCGCCAGTCGCCCTCCATTCGCTCGATCGTCGAGCAGGCGTTCCCGTTCTACAAGTTCGAGGACGTCGAGCTGAAGGACGGCGCCAGCGAGATCCCCGCCGAGCTCGACGGGCTCATCATCACGCAGCCCGGCAAGGACTTCACCGACAAGGAGCTCCGCCGCATCGACGAGTTCGTCATGCGCGGCGGCAAATCGCTCGTCGTGTACGCCTCGGCGGTCAACCTGCGCGCGGGCGACGCCTCGATGAAGGGCACCCTCTCGCTGCACAACCTCGACAAGCTGCTGTCGGGCTACGGCATCGAGATCAAGAAGGACGCCGTGCTCGACTGGGCGCGCTCGGTCCGCATGCCCGTCATGACGCAGGCCGGCGGCGCGCTCTGGATGCGCGCGCCGGGCATCACCGAGGCGACGCACGACCCGCGCCTCGACGACGACAAGCAGATGCTCGACGACGGGTTCCCGGGCTTCTTCCGCGTGCAGCAGCTCGCCTTCCCGTTCCCCTCGACGGTGGTGCCGCACGGCGACAAGCAGCCGGGCGCCACGTTCAAGGTCGTCGCGCGCACGTCGTACGCGGCCTGGGCCGAGACGACCGACTCCGTCGATCTGCGCATCGCGCCGAACTGGAAGCCCAAGCAGCCGCTCGAGCAGCGCGCCGTCGCCGTCACGGTCGAGGGCAAGCTCAAGGCCGCCATCGGCGCCGGCGAAGAGGTCGACGTGCCGGCCGAGTCGAAGGACAAGAGCCGCATCCTCGTCGTGGCCTCGGGGCAGTTCCTCGCCAACCCGTTCGCGCGCGCAGGCCAGGGCATGGAGCTCGGCGGGCAGTTCGCCGGCATGGGCCCGGTCGGCGGCGACGAGCAGCTTCAGATGTACGCAGGCCCGTACGCGCAGAAGTACCTCACCGCGACGATCCTCGCGTTCAAGAACACCCTCGACTGGATGAGCGGCGACAGCGATCTCATCGCTGCCAGCGCGAAGATCCTCGGCGAGCCGGCGCTGACCTACGCGGGCGTCCAGCGCCCGAAGCTCGACGCCACCGACACCGAGGAGAGCATCAAGAAGAAGGACGACGAGTACCGCGACGCGCGCAAGAACTCGCAGCGCAACGTGCAGTGGACGCTCACGCTGCTCTGCCCGCTGCTGTTCGCGGGCATCGGGCTCATCCGCTGGCGCCTGCGCGAGTCGGCCCGCGGCAACGTCTCTCTCGACTGACGAGGCACTGCGATGACGAACGACAAGAAGATCTACGTCGCCCTCGGCGTGCTCGCGGTGCTCGGCGGGACGCTCTTCGCGCTCTCGAAGAGCGCGCGCGAGGACGCCGCCAAGCACACGCCCGCCGGCGCGCAGCTGCCCGAGATCAAGGTGGCCGACGCCGACGTCGAGAAGATCGTGAAGATCCAGATCGACGCGCCGGGCAAGGGCAAGGTCACGCTCGAGAAGCAGGGCGACGCGTGGAGGCTCACCGCCCCCATCGCGTACGCGGCCAGCCAGGCCAACGTGAAGTCTCTGCTCGACAACCTGAAGCAGCTCAAGGTCAAAGAGTCGATCGACAAGACGGCCGCGGCCTACGCGCAGCACGAGCTCGACGACGTGAAGGCGACGCACGTCGTCGCGTGGGCCGGCGCCGACAAGAAGGTCGACCTCTACTTCGGCAAGAGCGGCTCGCGCGGGCAGATGACGCGCATCGGCGGCCAGGACGGCGTGTGGGTCTCGGGCGGCTACTCGGCGTGGGTCTACGGGCGCGAGCTCAAGGACTGGCGCGACAAGGAGATCGCCAAGTTCGAGGACGCCAACGCGGTCTCCGTCGCCATCACCAACGTCAACGGCTCGTTCGCCTTCGCGAAGAACGACGACAAGTGGTCGGGCACGTTCGGGGGCAAGCCCATCGCCGGCTTCGACCCCGAGAAGGTCAAGGAGATGCTCCGCGCGTACAAGACGCTCGCGGCGGAGGATTTCGCCGACGAGAAGACCGACGCCGACACCGGCCTCGACAAGCCCGCGGCCACCGTCGCCATCACGCTGAGCGGCGACGGCGGCACGGTGAAGCTCGCGGTGGGCAAGACGACCGGCGCGACGGGCACGAGCCGCTTCGCGCGGCGCGAGGGCGCGCCCTCGGCGTTCGTCATCGGGTCGTGGTCGGCCGACTGGGCGACCGCCGCCGAGGCGAAGTTCGCGAAGGCCGATCCGGCGAAGCCCGCTGCGGCCCCCGCTGCCTCGGGCGACGCGCCCAAGCCGAAGAAGAAGAAGTAAGCGCGCGCTCGGGCGGCTCAGGGGCGCGCACCTCTGGGCCGTTTCAGGGCAGCGCGCGCTGCTCGAGCGTCGCACCTGCACCGCCAGCGGCC
>CAITLX010000510.1 GCA_903893335.1 uncultured delta proteobacterium
CAGGGGGCCCCGGCGCGCGAAGTAGTCGGCGAGCGACTCGCCGCGCAAGAGCTCCATGACCATGACGGCGCGCCCGTCGTCGTCGGCGAACACGTCGAGCACCTGGATGACGTTGCGGTGCTGCACGCTCGTGGCCGCGCGCGCCTCGCGGAGAAAGCGCCGCGTGGCGTCGGCGTCGGCCGCGCCTTGCGCGAGCATGATCTTGAGCGCGACCTCGCGGCGCGTGACGAGGTGCTCGGCCGCGTACACCTCGCCCATGCCGCCGCGCCCGAGCACGCGGCCGACGCGGTAACGCCCACCGACGACCGCGCCGGGAGCCAGCGCCGGGGTTCGCGTGTCGCCCGCCATGGGGCGAATGTAACCGAAGCGCGCGCCCTGGCCCCAAGCTTGACGCGGGCGGCTGCCGGCGAGCATCGTCTCGCCCATGTCGCGTGGGCGGTGGCAGGGGGCGCGAGGCGCCGTGGTGCTGGGCGTCGTGCTCGCTGCGTCGGGCGCGCAGGGGGCGCCGCCTCCGAGCGCCGCGGGCGTCGCGGCGGGCGACGCGACCAACGAGCGCGCGCGCGTGGCGTTCCTGCGCGGTGTCGCCGAGGCGAAGTCGGAGCAATGGAGCGAGGCGCTCGCGGCCTTCGAGGAGGCCACGAAGCTGCGCGATCTGCCCCTCGCGCGGTTCAACGTCGGCTACTGCCAGCGCGCGCTCGGGCGCTACGTCGCGGCGCGCGAGACGCTGCTGCGCGTGCTCGCCGAGCCCACCGGGCTGTCGGCGATGCAGGTGGACGAGGCGCGCGCGTACGTCTCGGAGATCGAGCCGCTGCTCGTGCAGATCGACGTCGCGCTCGACCCGCCTGCCGCGGCGCTCACCGTGGACGGCCGCCCGCTGCAGCGCGCGACGCAGGGTGGGCCCGCAGGGCGCGAGGTCTTCCTCGTGTCGGTCGCGGCGCCGTCGGGCCCCGAGTCGATCGGCCGAGCCGCGTTCACGCTCGTCGCCGACCCGGGCGTGCACCTCGTGCGCGCGGTGCGCGCGGGGCACCGCGACGCCATCGTGCAGCGCTCGTTCCGCCCCGGCGAGCGCGCGCGCCTCGATCTGCACCTCGACTCGCTGCCGGCCACCGTCGCCGTTCGCTCGGAGCCTCCGCAGGCGATCGTGCGGGTGGACGATCGCGAGGTCGGCCTCGCGCCGATCGACGTCGAGCGCCCCGCCGGGAGCTACAGCATCCGCGTCGAGCACGAGGGGTTCGAGCCGCACACCGCGCGCTTCGCGCTCAGCGCGGGCGAGCGCGCCGATCTCACCGCCTCGCTCGTGCCCGAGAAGCATCCCATCACCAAGACGTGGTGGTTCTGGACGGCCGCCGGCCTCGTCGTCAGCGGAGCGGCGACGGCGACCTACCTCCTCACGCGCACGACGCCCGACCCGCCTCCGTACGACGGCGGCTCGACGGGGTGGGTCGCGCGGCCCGCCGCGTTGCATTTCTGACGGCGCGCGGGTCAGGGGGCCGCGACCGGCCCCGCGCAGCGAAAGCCGACGCCCGGCACGGTGGCCGTGTCGCGCTCGAGGGAGTTGCGGGCTGCGGCGCGCGCCTGGTACGGCGGTGAATCGTAGGCGCCCCCGCGCGTCGTCACGCTCGTCGCTCCGGTGTCGCCGCACGTCGGGTCGCCGAGCACGTGCGGGCCCTCTTGCCAGCAGGGAGCGTCGTAGGGGGCGAAGGCGTCCTCGGTCCACTCCGACACGCTTCCAGCCAGGTTGCGGACGGCGCCCGCGCGCGTCACGTCTCCCACCCCGCCGCCTGCCGCGAGCCCCGAGGGCTCGACCACCGACCCGGAGGCGTCCTTGCGGCACGCGATCGACTCGGTCGCCGTCGTGAAGGACTCGGCGACGAGCGGCCCGTGACCGACGCGCGCGCGCTGGCACACGTCGCGCTCGCTCCCCTCGTTGCCCCAGGGGTAGGTGCTCTCGGCGGTGCCATTGCCGGCGGCGAACTCCCACTCGGCCTCGGTCGGGAGGCGCAATCCACGCGTCGCGCAGACGTCGCGCGCGACGCTGCGCGGAATGCAATTGGCGGGCATCGCGTCGGCCGAGGCGTCGCCCACGCCGAGGAAGGTGCACGCGTCGCCCGGGGTGCCGGTCGGGCGCTTCTGCACCGGCGTGACGCCGAGCGCTCCGCTCACGAGCAGGGAGCGCACGGCCCCCACGGTGACCTCGTCGAGGTCGAGGTAGAACGCCGACACGCTGACCAATCGCTCGGGGTAGGAGGGGAGCGAGGCGGAGAAGCTTGCGGCCGCATCGCCGAGCAGGAACGCGCCGCCCGGGATGCAGGCCATCGCGTCGGGCGTCGCGCTCGATGCGGGGCAGGGCGCGTCGCGGCTCCATTCGCCTGGCCGGGCCGACGCGGTCGCTCCGGGCGCCAGCGTCGGTTGCTCGGCTGGCGCCGAGGCGGCCGGGTCGCAGGTCGTGTGCGCCGCGAGGTCGGGCGGGACGCCGAAGCAATCCATGCGGAGATCGAGCGCGACGTCGGTGACTCCCTCGGCGAGCGGGGGTGGGAGCCACGCGACGGCGTCGATCAGCGCCGCGCCCGCGGGGGCGCCGTCGGCGCCCGCGATGCGCGCTCGAAAGAGGCGCGCGCGCAGCGCGAGGCGCGCGCCGCTCGCGGGGGGCTCGACGCCGAACGAGACGGGAAACGTCGTCGTCGCGCCGAGGCCGACCTCGCGGGTGCACCCGTCGCACGCGAGGTGGCCGTCCTCGGCGAGCAGGTCGATGCGCAGACGCTCGCCGAACTGCGGCAGCGGCGCGTCGGTGGACAGCGATACGCGCCACTGCGCGCGCGCGGGCTCGGCTGCCGGCGCGCAGGCGCTCGCGGCGGCGGCGAGGCCGAGGGCGCCCAGTCGAACGAGGGCTCGGGGCGTCATGGTGCATCCCGATACGCACAGCGTACACCGTTGCTGCGCTGCGCCGTCGCGGGCGTCCGCTCGCGCAGGGCGCTCGCTGCGCGCCCGAGGCCGGTCGTCCATGCGCCTCCGCGATCCACGCGGTAGGTGTGGCCCGAGTCGTCCGCGCAGAGCGGGTCGGTCGGCACGGTCGTGAACGTCCAGCATGGCGCCGCGTACGGGAGCGGCGCGCCGAGCACCCATTCGCTCAGGCTGCCGCCGAGGTCGAGCACGCCGTCGCGCGAGACGTCCGCGTCGGGGACGCAGCCTCGCCCGGGGCCGTGCGAGCCCGCGGCGTCGAGCGCCGGGCCGCCGCATTGTTGTCCCAGATCGCCCGAGATCGCGCGCGAGAGGAGCGCGGTGCAACACGTCGGCACGGCCTCGCCCCAGGGGAACGAGCGCCCCTCGCCGCGACCGCGGGCGGCGTGCTCCCACTGCGCTTCGGTCGGGAGCGAGCCCCCACGCGCCGCGCAGATGGCCGCGGCGGTGTCGAACGAGACGCAGTTCAATGGGAGGGCGTCGTTGGCCCCGTCGGTGGCGCCGAGCCAGGCGCAGGGCTCCGCGTCGCCCGCTGCGTGCGCCGTGGGCGGCGACCCCGCGACGGCGCCTGTCGCCACGAGCGCGCGGTACGCGCCGACGGTCACCTCCGTGAGGTCGAGGAAATAGGGGGAGAGGCGCGCCGGGCGCTCGGGCGAGGCGACGAGATCGTCTGCGAGTTCGCTGCCCGCCAGATCGACGTCCCCCAGCACGCTGAAGCCCCCCGCGATGCAGGTCGCGCCCGCCGGCGTGGCGCCGACGCAGGCGACCTCGACCGCGGGCTCCCACGTCCCCGCGAGCGACGCTCCCATGTCGGCGCCGTCGAGCGCGGCGACCCCGTCGGTCGCTGGGGCGGCGGGGCGATCGGCGTCCACGCAGCCGGTCGGCGACGCGCCGAACGACGGCGCGATGCCGAGGCACGCGCCGCGGAGCACGACGCCGCGGTAGACGACGCCGTCCTCGAACGAGAAGCCGACGACCCGATCGACCGTGCGGCCGACCGGCGGCTGGAGGCTCGCCACGCCGCGGACGGTCGTGGCGACGGCCTTGCGCCCGCGAAAGCCCCGCACCCGCAGCGCGGTGGGAGCGGGGGCGCCGTCGTCGCGCGGCACGCCGAACGAGAGGGGCCATTGGTCGGCGTTGGGGACGACGAAGACCTGCGAATCGAGCACGGCTCCATTGGCGGCCAGCACGTCGACGCGCACGGTGTCGATGGCGGCGTCGGGCGAGAGCTCCGGCCGCGCCGCGAGCTGACCGGAGACGGGCAGATCGGTGTCCACGACGAGCACCACCTGCGCGCGAGCGTCCGTGGTCGCGCGGCACCCACCGAGGGGGATCGCGGACATGACCACGGCGACGAGCCCAGTTTGGTAGGCTGACGCGATGAAGCGCGCCCCCCTCCGCTCGACCTTGCCCTGCGCCTCCACCGATGCGGAGGTTTCACGAGTTCTCGCGGGCCCGCAATGGGGGCGTGGGCTCGCGCTCGCTTTCTTGCTCGCAGCGTGCAGCTCGTCGAGCAAGGACGCGGGCGCCGGCGCGGTCGACGCCGGCGCCGCGTACGCGGACAGCGCGTGCTTCGCCTGCGTCGAGCCCGTCTGCGCCGGCGCGCTCTCGACCTGTCGCTCCGACCCGGGGTGCGCGGCGGCGGTCGATTGCGCCTTGCGCTGCCCGAGCGCGGGGGACGGTCCGAGCGAGGCCTGCGCCAGCGCGTGCGGCGCGGCGCTCGACGCGACGGGGGCGAGCGCGTTCGAGGGCGTCGCAAGCTGCGCCACGGCCGGGGCGAAGGGGGCGTGCGCCTCGGCGTGCGGGGCGGTCGCAGCGGGCGACGGCGCGCCGCCGTCCAACGCTGCGGTCATCCTCGACCCGCAGACCTGCGCTCCGGCGGCGGGGACGGGGTGCTCGAAGTGCGAGAGCGACCGCTGCTGCGACTCGACCGACCGCTGCCAGGCCGACGCGGGCTGCTTCCCGCTCAACCGCTGCGTGGCCGGTTGCACCGACTGGACCTGCGAGCAGGCCTGCTACGACCAGTACGCAAGCTCGGTGGCGACGTACGCCGAGATCCTCGGCTGCTACGGCCTGCAGTGCCCCGGCGCCGACTCCGATTGCCAGACGCCCTCCGCGCAGGCCGCGTGCATCACGACGGGCCCCTGCCGCGAGGAGTACGCCGCCTGCTTCGGCGACCCCGAGTCGTTCATGGTCTACGAGTGCGCGACCTACTGCGGCGCCGACACGGCGACGCTCGAGGCCTGCGTCGGCGCGTGCAAGGACGCCCACCCGGCCGGAGGGGCCGCGTGGGACGCCTTCGCCGCCTGTCTCATGACCGATTGTCCGTCGTGACCCCGGTGCGCTCGTAGGCGCGCGCGTATAGAGTCGCGCCGCGGTCAGGCAGGCCGCACCAGGGAGGTGGCGCGTGGACATGACGAATCGGTCGCGGAGCGACCGTGCGTGGCGCGGGGTGCGCGTCGCCCGGGTGGCGGGAGCGCTCGTCGGGCTCGCCCTGGCGTTCGGGGTGCGTGGCGCGCGTGCCGACGGCGCTGCCCCCACCCCCGAAGCCGGCAAGAAGTGGGACGCTTCGCTGCGCGCGGGCTTGCACTTCGGCGGCAAGATGCAGCCTTCGGACGGCGTCTCCGCCATCTACGTCGGCTCGGCGCCCATCGGCGCGCTCGAGGTCAACGCGATGGTGTTCGAGCGTTACTCTCTCGGCGGCTACCTCATGTACGCGAGCCTGCCCATCGACGACATCGGCAACGGTTCGGGTGGCAAGGCGCCCTGCCACTCCTGCTCGGGCTCGATGTGGAGCCTCGGTGTCGTGGGCAAGGTGCGGTTCGGCACGCTCGATCGCTTCGAGGTTCGGCCTGCGGTGTACGTGGGTCGCAACGCTCTGTCGTTCAGCTTCGCCGGGACGGAGCGTTCGGGGTCGGGCATCAACGTCGGCGCAGGCATCGAGGCCGCGCGCGCCTTCGGGCAGCTCGTGGGCCTCGTGCAGCTCGGCTTCTTCTCCCAGGTATCGGGCACGTTCGCCTTCGGCGACGGCAAGGATCGCGACTTCGCGTTTCCCCCGAAGGCCTTCCTCGTCGCGGGCATCGAGAAGCAGTTCTGAGCGCCGAGCGCGCTCGTGGGAGACGTGAACATGCATTGCAATCGAACAGCGGCCTGGCTCGTTGCCTTCGTCGCCGCCATCGGGGGTTGTAGCTCGAGCAGCAATCCCTCCGGTCCTCCTACGCCTCAGGCCTGCACGGTCGACGCCGATTGTCCGGGAGGGCAGGGGTGTTACCAGACGAAGGGCGGGGCCGATGGTTACTGTTCGTCGCTCTGCACCGCCAACGACGAGTGCTCGGGGCAGTACCTCTGTCCGACGCTCGAGCCCTTCGCGGAGCCCGATTGTCGGCAGTTGCCCAACCACGGAGGCAAGGGCGTCTGCCAGATCTACGATCGCTCGCTCGGGCCGAACGACTGCGTCGCTGCCCCGGCCAAGTGACGGGGTCGCGCGGCGGCGAGGCAGCGGCCACGGTCGGGGTCGGGGTCGGACGCGAAGAAGAAGAAGACGGCGAAACGGCGCGTTTCACGGTATCTTTCGGGGGTGTCCACGCCGCCGCCGCGATTTCGCGGCGCGGCCCCCCGAGCTCCCGCGTACGTCCATGCAACTCTTCCAGCTTCCGCACAGCCACTACAGCGCCAAGGTCAAGATCGCCCTGCTCGAGAAGGGGCTCGCGTACGACGAGCCCGCGCTCGGCGACGATTTCGCGCGCTCGCCCGAGTTTCTCGCGCGAAACCCGCTCGGCAAGGTCCCCTTCCTGCAGGACGGCGCGTTCGGACTGGGCGAGTCCGAGGTCATCGTCGAGTACCTCGAGGAGCGCTACCCCGAGCCCGCGCTGCTGCCGCCGACGGTCGAGGGGCGCGCGCGCAGCCGCTGGCTCTCGCGCTTCCACGATCTCTACCTCGGGCCGCAGGTCTCGATGCTCTACTTCGCGCTCTCCGACGGGCGAGCGGGCACGGCGGCGTTCGCTCCCGAGGTGCAGCGCCTGGTCGACCTCGTCGCTCTGCTCGAGGGGCAGATCGCGCCCGATCCCTACCTGCTCGGCGCGCAGTTCACGCTCGCCGACGCCTCGTACCCGCTCACCTACCACTACATCGGGCTGCTCAGCGGGGCCCACGGCCGACCCCTCACGGCCGTCGAGATGCCTCGGCTCGCGCGCTGGTTCGACGCCGCGTCGCGCCGCCCCTCGGTGACCAAGGTGCTCGACGCCGCGAAGGCGGCGCTCGGCGGGGGCTGAGCGCTTGGCCGGTCCGCTCCCGTTCGCGGCGCTCGTGGCGTTCGAGTGGTTGGACACCCCGATGTGGGTGTTCGACCTGGAGCACCGGCGCATGGCGTGGGCCAACGCCGCGGGGGTGGCGTTCTGGAACGCGAAGTCGGTCGCCGACCTGCTCGCGCGCGATTTCTCGAGCCTCTCGGAGGCGACCGTCTCGCGCAACCTGGCGACGATGCGCGAGCACGCGGCGGGGCGCACCTTTCGCGAGCAGTGGACGCTGTACCCCAAGGGCAAGCCCGTCACGGTCAAGGCGCACAGCACCGGCGTCGTGCTCGACGACGGCACCGTCGCCATCCTGTACGAGGTCCACGCGGCGCCCGAGGGCGTCGACCCCGAGTCGCTGCGGGCGGTCGAGGCGCTCCAGCACACCTCCGTGCTCGTGGCGCTTCACCGGCTCGACGGTGGGGCGCTGCTGCGCAACCCCGCGGCTGTGCGCGAGCTGGGCGCGGCGCAGGCCGGGGGCGTCTCCGACGCGTTCGCGGCGATGTTCGTCGAGCCCGAGGTCGCGGCGCGAGCGCGCGCTTGCGTCGAGGCGGGCGACACGTTCAGCGAGGAGGTGCAGCTCGCGACGCTGCGGGGGCCGCGGTGGCACGGCCTCGACGCGCGCCCGGTGCTCGACCCGGTGACGGGCGACCGGCTCGTGCAGGTCAACGCGCGCGACATCACCGACCGCAAAGAGGCCGAGCGCGCCCTCGAGCGCGCCAAGCAGTACGCCGAGGCCGCCAACGTCGCGAAGAGCCAGTTTCTCGCCAACATGAGCCACGAGATCCGCACGCCGATGAACGGCGTCATCGGGATGCTCGAGGTCGTGATGGAGACCGAGCTCGACGCCGAGCAGAAGCGCTTCCTCGACCTCGCGCGCTCGTCGGCCGAGTCGCTGCTCGCGATCATCGACGAGATCCTCGATTTCTCGAAGATCGAGGCCGGTCAGCTGCGCATCGAGAGCGTCGGGCTCAGCGTGCCGCCGCTCGTGCAGCAGGTCACCGCTCCCATGGCGCTGCGCGGCCAGCAGAAGGGGGTGCGCGTGCAGACCGAGCTCGACGCGGCCATCCCGGCGCGGCTGCTCGGCGACCCGCACCGCCTGCGCCAGGTGCTGGTCAACCTCCTCGGCAACGCGCTCAAGTTCACCGAGCATGGCTCGGTCGTCGTCTCGGTCGAGCTCGTCGAGCAGACGCCGACGGACGCCCTGCTGCGCTTCTGCGTGCGCGACACGGGCATCGGCATCGCGCACGAGCAGCAGGGGCGGGTGTTCGAGCAGTTCGTGCAGGCCGACGGCTCGACCACGCGTAAATTCGGCGGCACCGGCCTCGGCCTCGCCATCTGCAACCAGCTCGTGCGCCTGATGGGCGGCCAGCTCGAGCTCGACAGCGCGCTCGGTCGGGGCAGCGCGTTCAGCTTCGCGCTGCGCTTCGGCTTGCCGCCTGCGTCCGAGCTCCCGGCGAAGGCGGCGGGCGACTCGAGCCCGGTGCGGCGGCCGCCGTTCGGCCGCGACCGGCTCGTGCTGCTCGCCGAGGACAACGCCGTCAACCAGGCGGTCGCGGTCTCGATGCTCGCGCGGCTCGGCTTTCGCGTCGTGGTCGCCGACGACGGCCAGCGCGCCCTCGAGCTCGCGCGGGCGCAGCCCGAGTTCGTGCTCGTGCTGATGGACCTGCAGATGCCGGTCATGGGGGGCTTCGAGGCCACGCTGCGTCTGCGCGAGCTTCAGCAGCTCACCGGCCGGCGCATCCCGATCCTCGCGATGACCGCCCACGCGATGGAGGGCGACCGCGCGCGGTGCCTCGCGGCGGGCATGGACGACCACATCGCGAAGCCCATTCGCATGAACTCGCTCGCCGAGACGCTGGAGCACTGGGCTCCGTAGGGGCGGTCGGCGCAGCGGCTCCGCGCGGAGCGTCAGTTCGCCGTGCGACGGGGCTCGAGGAACACCGTCGCGGCGAGCAGATCGTCGAGGTAGCTGCGCTGGTCGATGGTGAGCAGCGCGCAGAACTGCGAGGTGCCCTCGGCCTCGGGGGCTCGCGCGCCCGTCTCGAGGAAGCGCGCCAGTTCGCGGTGCGCCGCCGTCACGCGCCCGAGCAGGCGCTCGAGCTCTCCGCCGCGCGCGGCGGCCTCGCGCTCGGCGTGCGAGAGCCCGAAGACGGTGAGCCTGAGCGCGGGGCGCTCGACGTCGAGCAGCTCGCCCGGGCTCCACGCGGCGTCGGCCGTCTGCAAGCGCCGCTGCTGGTCGAGCAGCCAGCGCTCGTAGAGCGCGGCGTCCTGGGTGAGCGCCGCCTGGATGGCGCGGTGGCCGACGGGCGCGTCGTCGGGCATCGCCTGCTGCGTCGCGAGGTGCGCGCGCGAGGCGAGCTCCTCGGTGCGCTCGAGCACCCAGGTCAGGTGCGCGCGGTTCGCGTCGGTGACGCGGATCGGCGCCTGCGAGGAGTCCGACCCGAGCCAGTCGCAGGCGCCGCGGGGCGCCGACGGGCACGCGCGCAGCGCCGCCTCGACGAGCCTCGCGGCCGCGCTCGCGGAGGCGGGGCGATCGTCGGGGTGACGCGCGAGCAGCGCCTCGAGCAGCGCGCGCAGCTCGGCGGTCTGCTCGCGCTCGGGCAGCCCCGAGGCGAAGCCTCGCGAGACGCTCTCGAGCTTGCGGCGCAGCATCGCGCGCGGCGGGCTGTCGTCGAAGGGGAAGCGCCCGGTGATGAGGAAGTGCAGCACGCAGCCGAGCGCGTAGAGGTCGGTGCGGCCGTCGATGGCGTCGCCGGTGATCTGCTCCGGCGCCATGCACGTGGGCGTGCCGATCATCGGCTGCCGCACGCCGTTGCCCGGAGCGTCGCGCAGGTGCGCGATGCCGAAGTCGAGCAGCTTGACGAAGTCGCGCTGCCGGTTGCCGCGCAGGAGCATGAGGTTGTCGGGCTTGAGGTCGCGGTGCACGATGCCGACGCCGTGCGCGCTCTGCAGCGCGTCGAGCACCTGCGCGCAGAGCCGAAGCGCGCGCGGCACCGAGAGCGGGCCGCCGGCGGCGACGAGCTCGCGCAGCGTGACGCCGTGCAGCAGCTCCATGACGAGGTACGGGCGACCGTCGCCCGTGCTGCCGAAGTCGACCATGCCGACGGCGTGCGGGGTGCTGAGGCGACCGAGCGCCTTGGCCTCGTCGACGAAGCGCTGCGCCTCGTCGGTCTGCGGCGCGAGCTCGGCCGAGAGCACCTTCACCGCGACGTCGCGGTTGGTCGAGCGCTGCCACGCGCGGTACACGGTGCCCATCGCGCCGGCTGCGAGCACCTGCAAGAGCTCGTAGCGGTCGCCGAGCACCTCGCCGATCATCGTGCCGCCGTCGAGCGCGAGGCACGGCGCGTCGCCGAAGACGGGGCACGAGCCGTCGCGCTGCGCGGCGAGCGAGCGGCAGCTTCGGCAGCGGTTGGGCGTCATGCTCGCCTCCGCGCGGTGCGAAGCCGCCGCGTCATGCTCGCCCCCAACAGGTGCGACGCTGAAGCGTCATGCTCGCCCCCGCGTCGTGCTGCCGTCGATGTCGCCGCGCCGAAACGCCGCCACTCCGCTGTCGCGCCTGTACTTCACGCCCGCCCCCCTCGATTGCTACCTGTCGCTCGCAGGCTGTCGGCGCCGACCCCCGGCGCTGCTCAACCTCCCCTACACGAGCACAGAAGTCCCCCTTACGCCCCTTGCAGGACGAGGTCAACGGGGGCGCTCGCGCCGCTCAGCCGCCGCACCTGGCGCGCACCCACGCGACGCCCGACGGGGTGCGCAGGGCGAGCTCGACGTCGTCGCCGCGGGTCTCGATCGTGAAGCCGCTCGCGTCGCCGACGGCCACGTCGCTCGTCGCGGGCACGCCGCGCTCGTCGAGGCGCAGCGCGTGGACGATGGGGCGATCGTGGTGGCGGCAGTCGACCGGCGCGATCCACGCGAGCAGGGCTCCCGAGGCGAGCGGGCGCGCGAAGGCGCTCGAGGGGGGCGCGCTCGTCGGCACGCGCTCGGGCGGCATCCCGGGTCGCTCGAGGAGGATGGCGGCGCCCCCCTTCGCGCAGCCTTGCGCGTCGACCGGGGCCTCGTGGCTCGCGACCAGCGCGAGCCCGGAGCCGCCGAGGCGCGTCACGTCGAGCACCCCCGCGTGCACGGGCAGCGAGGCGACGGGCTCGACGTGCGTGCCCGAGACGCGCAGCCAGACCACGGCGTCGCCCGCTGCGAGCGCGACGTCGGCGGTCGTGTCGTCGAGCGCCGCGACCGCGAGCGGGTGGGTGTCCGACGCGCCCGCGGGGCCATCGAGATCGACGCGCTGCCAGGTGGACGGCGGCGCGGCCGCGCTCCCCGCGAAGAGCGTCGCGCCGGGCCTCGCGACCTGGCCGATGCGGGTCGCGAGCGCGGCGCAGCGGGTCGCGGTGCAGCGCAGATCGACCGCGGTCGCGTGGTCCCCCTCGCCGAGGGTGGAGACGTCGCCCTCCTCGCGCCAGAGCGTGAGCCGGTGGTTGGGCGGGTCGGCCGGGGCGTCGGAGAGCGCGCGCCAGCGCCCCGCGGCGGCTGCGTACGCGACCGCGGGCCAGGGGGCGCGCCGCGAGGGCGCGGGGGACGCGAGCGCGAGCGTGACGAGGCCATGCTCGGGGGGCTCGCCGTCGCGCGCCACGAGAAGCTCCGCCGGCGCGCCCGCTGCTGCGACGAAGCGCAGCCCGTCGGTGGGCAGCGCCGCGCGCGCCACCGGCGGCACCAGAGCGCATCCGGGGGGCAGGGCGAAATCGCCCGCTCCCGCGAGGCGCTCGAGGCGCCAAGGCGCGGGGAGGCGCGCGCCGTCGTCCACGGCGGGCGCGGGCGGCGCGGGCG
>CAITLX010000511.1 GCA_903893335.1 uncultured delta proteobacterium
ACGCCGGCGCGATCGACCTTGTTGTAGAGGCTCTTGGGGTCGCGCCGCTCGACGCGCGTCTTCTGCGCCTTGGCGAGCGCCGTCTCGAGGCGCATGACGTCGGCCGTGGCGAGCTTCGCCTCCGCCGGGCCGAGGCCCGCGAGCCCGAGCATGCGCTCGACGTGCCCGACGTAGGTCGCGCGCAGCTCCTTCGCCTTGTCGTCGTCGCGCACGTAGTAGTCGCGGTCGGGCAGGCCGAGGCCGTTCTGGTCGAGCTGCGCGATGACGCGCGTCGCGTCGCCGAAATCCTGCTCGCCCGAGACGTCGAAGAGCGCCCAGATCTTGCGGCGGTGCAGCGCGGCCACCGCCGCCGACAGCGAGCGCGCGTCCCTCACCTTGCCGACGAGCGCGAGCAGCGGCGCGAGCGGCTTCGCGCCGGCCTTCTCGACGGCCGCCTCGTCCATGCACGCCGACCAGAAGTCGCCGATCTGCCGGGTGACGGCGTCGGGGGCGGGCTCGGCTGCGGCGCGCTCGAGGATGTCGCGCAGCGTCTGCTCGTTGCGCTCGTAGATCTCGCTGAAGCTGCGCGTCCACCGCGACTTGTCGGCCGGGATCTCGGTGTGTGCGAGCCAGCCGCCGCAGGCGAACTGGTAGAAGTCGCCGCACGCATCGGCGGTTCGGTCGAGCGCCGAGGCGTCGAGCCCGACGTCCGCGAGCTTGGCCGAGACCTTGCGCGGCCCGCTCGGCGCGGGCGCAGGCGGCACGGCGACGACCGGAGGAGCGGGAGCCTGCGCGGACCCGCAGGCAGCGGCGACGGCGGCGAGCGAGGCGAGCAGGGCGAGCGACGTGGCGAGACGCATGAGCAGACCTCCAGAAGAGGCCGGAAGGTAGCACGCGCCCGGAGCGCCGAGCGTGCACGCGCGAGCCTCGATTCAGCCTGCGATGGCTGCGTCGCCGGCGGCTTCGAGCGCCTCGGCGAGGGTGAAGACGCGGTCGTAGAGCGCGCGCCCGACGATGGCCCCCGCGACGCCGGGGATGGCGGCGAGCGTGCGGAGATCGTCGAGCGTGGCGACGCCGCCGGAGGCGAGCACCGGCACCCCGCCGTCGCGCGCGAGCCTCGCGGTCGCCTCGACGTTGGGCCCGACGCGCATGCCGTCGCGCGCGATGTCGGTGTAGAGCACCGCGCCGAGCGGCGCGTCGGCGAGCTCGCGCACCAGCGACACCGCCGTGCGCGTCGAGACGCTGAGCCAGCCGTCGGTCGCGACGAGGCCGTCCTTGGCGTCGACCGCGAGCACCACGCAGCCGGGGTGCGCCTCGGCGAGCGCGCGGACCATCGCGGGGTCGCGCACGGCGGCGGTGCCGAGCACCACGCGCGTCGCGCCGAGGGCGAGGTAGGCCTCGGCTGCGGCGCGATCGCGCACGCCGCCGCCGACCTCGACGCCCGGGCCGAACGCCTCGACGACCGCGCGCACCAGCGCGCTCTGCACGGGACGGCCGTCGCGGGCCCCCTCGAGATCGACGACGTGCAGGTGGCTCGCGACGCCGCGCATCGACGCGGCCAGGGCCGGGGGGTCGTCGTGGAAGACGGTGACCTGATCGTAGCGCCCCTGGTGCAGGCGCACCGCGCGGCCTCCGAGCAGATCGATGGCGGGCCAGAGCTGCATCGGGGTCAGGCTCGCACGAACGAGGCGAGCAGCGCGAGGCCGGCGGCCTGGCTCTTCTCGGGGTGAAACTGCGTCGCGAACACGTTGTCGCGCGCGATGGCCGCGGTGATCTCGTACGGGCCGTGCGTCGTGGTCGCGACCACGAGCGACGGGTCGGCGGGCACCGCGTGGTAGCTGTGCACGAAGTAGACGTGCGCCCCCTCGCCCCCCGCCGCCGCGAGGTGCGCGTGGCCGCCGTGGCGCAGCGCGAGGGTGTTCCACCCCATGTGCGGGATCTTCACCGGCGCGCCGGTGAGGGGCTCCTTCGCGCCGTCGGCGAGCCGCGCGTTCGTCCCGGCGAACAGGCCGAGCCCAGCCGCGCCGGGGGCCTCCTCGCTCGACGCGAACAGCGCCTGCAGGCCGAGGCAGATGCCGAGGTAGGGCGTGCCGCGCGCGATGGCGCCGCGCACCGCGTCGCCGAGGCCGCCCGCGAGCGCGCGCGCGCAGTCGCCGAACGCCCCCTGCCCCGGGAACACCACGCGATCGGCGCGGAGGATCGCGTCGCCGTCGCTCGTCACGACGACGCGCGCCGCGACGCCCGCGTCGGAGGCGGCTCGCTCGAGCGCCTTCTCGACCGACCGCAGGTTGCCGAGGCCGACGTCGAGCAGCGCGATCGACTGCACGTTGCGGGCGGCGGTCAGAGGGCGCCCTTGGTCGAGGGCACGCCGACGACGCGCGGATCGATTCGGGTCGCCTGGGCCAGCGCCTTGGCGAAGGCCTTGAACGTGATCTCGACGATGTGGTGCAGGTTGTCCCCCTCGAGCAGGCGCGCGTGGAGGTTGACCTCGGCCGACCGCGCGAACGCCTCGAAGAAGACGGGCGTCAGCTCGCTGTCGAAGGTGCCGATCTTCGCGCGCGCCAGCGGCACGCGCCAGACGAAGAACGCGCGCCCCGAGAGATCGAGCGCGACGGTGACGAGCGCCTCGTCCATCGGCAGCGTCGCCGCGCCGTAGCGCGTGATGCCCGCCTTGTCGCCGAGCGCCTGCGCGAACGCCTGACCGAGCACGATGCCGAGGTCCTCGGTGGTGTGGTGCCCGTCGATCTCGACGTCGCCCTTCGCACGCACGCGCAGATCGAACCCGCCGTGGCGCGCGATCTGCTCGACCATGTGCGACAGGAAGGGCAGCGGCGTCTGCACGTCGGCCAAGCCGGTGCCGTCGAGATCGATCGCGACCTCGATCGCCGTCTCGCGTGTCGTGCGGGTGACCGTCGCCGAGCGTCCCACGGCCGCGACGTGTAGCACGATCTCGCCCGACGAGGTGGTAGGCTCGGCCTCCTCATGACCCTCGACGGCGACGACCGCACCGCAGCGCGCGACCAGCGCCGCCAACGGCGGCGCAGTCTGCGCGACGACGCGGTCAACCTCCCCAACCTGCTGACGCTCGGGCGCATCGCCGTCATCCCCCTGGTGCTGCTGCTGCTCGGGCGCGGGGGCCCGCGCGACTGCTACTGGGCCACGTGGGTGTTCGCCGCGGCCGCGCTCACCGACTTCCTCGACGGCTGGCTCGCGCGCCGCCGTGGGCTCGTCAGCGTCCTCGGCAAGTTCCTCGACCCGCTCGCCGACAAGCTCATCGTCATGGCGACGCTCGTGTGGATGGTGCCGATGGGGCGCATCCCGGCGTGGGTCGTCATCCTCCTGCTCGGCCGCGAGATCTCGATCACCGCGCTTCGCTCCATCGCCGCGAGCGACGGCGTCGTCATCGCAGCCGGCGACGGCGGCAAATCGAAGGCGGCGCTGCAGATGGTCGGCATCGTCATGCTGCTCATCGGCTACCCGTACCGGTTGCAGTACGGGTTCCTCGACCTCGGCGACATCGACTTCGTCCACGTCGGCCGCGCGCTCATCTACATCTCGCTCGCGTTCTCGCTGTCGAGCGCCGCGAGCTACATCGGCATGTTCGCCGAGGCCGTCGAGGCCAAGGACCAGCGCCGCGCCCCCACCGACGCCTGACCCGCCCGCCGCCCGCACCCCTCGCTCGAACACGACCACCCGCCCGGCGCCCGAGCGCCACGATTGCCAGCCCAGGCCTCGGCTTGGTAGGAATAGCCCACGATGATTCGTCCCCGCTCGCTCGTCGCCATGCTCGCCTCCGCCGCTGCGCTCTCACTCGCGCCGCCGGGGTGCTCCGACTACGCCGAGGGGGACCGCTGCGACGCCAACAACGGCGACGACGACTGCGCCGCCGGCCTCAAGTGCACGAAGGTGGCGCAGACCAACGGCAACAACAGCGACCTCTGCTGCCCCGCCGACGGCGTCGCGACCGTTCCTGCCTGCGTGCCGGGCACCGGTGGCGGCGGCGCGGGCGGGACGGGGGGCACGGGGGGCACCGCTGGAACGGGCGGCACCGGCGGCACCGCAGGAGCGGGCGGGTCGGCTGGCGCCGACGCAGGCTCCGACGCCGCGGACGACGTGACCTCCGACGCTGCGGCAGACGCTGCGGACGACACGGTGTCCGTGGACGCCGCCGACGACTCCGACGCGGCTGTCGACGCCGCGACGGAGTGACGGCGCCGCTGGGGGAGCTCACTTCGCTGGCCGAGCAGGCGCTCGTCCTCTCGCTCGCCGTCACGCTGCCGGTCGTGGCCGTCGCGGCCCTGGTCGGCCTCGTCGTCGCGGTGCTGCAAGCCGCGACGCAGGTGCAGGACGCGACGCTCGCGCACCTGCCGAGGCTGGTCGCCGTCGCGCTCGCGCTCGCCGCGCTCGGCCCCTGGATGGGGCGCGAGATCGCCGGGTTCGCCGCGCGCGTGCTGGTGCTGCGCGGCTGAGCGGCGTCAGGCGTGCGGCCAGTAGAGCCGCACGTAGGCGTCGAGCACGAGCTGAACGGCGTTGCCGAAGACGTTCATCGCGTCGGCCTTCGCGTCGTGCGGGCTGTCGCTGGCGGGGTGCTGGAAGTCGCGCTGCTCGGGGTGAAACTGGAAGCCGACGATGGGGTAGCCGCGCTCGTCGGTCGAGCGGAAGGCCTGCGGCACGCGCACGCAGGGCCCCTCCCCCTCGGCGCCGCGCGTGGGCTCGACGCCGTCGGCGTGCACCCACGGGGCGCAGAACTCGCTGAAGGCCACCGGCCGCAGCCCGGAGAGCACGTCGGAGAACGCCGAGGGGCGCACCATGTCGACGTGCGACAGGGGTAGCTCGCGCGTCGTGTCGCGCGCGGAGCCCTCGGCCGCGAGGCCGGCGAAGAGCGGGTCGACGGGGTCGAAGCGCACCACCGGCCGCCGCGCCTGCACCCGCTCGGCGTCCGTCCACCAGGCGCGCTCGTAGAGGCGGCGGTTGAGGCGCAGCGGGCGGATGGAGATGTTGACGTTGCGCGCGAGCACGCGGTCGGCGACCTCGGACGCGTCCACCTCCGCGCCCTCGCCGCGCGCCTCGAGCAGCGCGAGGATGTGCGCGCCGCCGCAGAAGCCGACGATGGGCAGCGCGCGCCGGCGCACGAGCGCCGCGAGCTGACCCATGCCCCGGTCGGCGCTCGCGGCGGGGGCGAGCACGTTCCAGCCGTGCAGGTGCTCGGTCGGCGCGCCCGTGTCGGGCTCGGCAGGCCCGATGAGCGTGTGGTCGGCGACGTCCCAGTCGAGCGAGCCCGACAGCAGCAGCGCGGGCGGGGGCGAGAGCGCCTCGAGCCACGGCGCGTCGAGCGTCGGGTCGTCCCCCTCGACGGCCTCGAGGTAACGACCCGCGCTGACGGCGTAGCGCTTGCGGTAGTCGGCGAGGTTGCCCGTCGCGGTGTCGAACCCCACGATCGTGCGGCGCAGGCGCACGTAGGCGTCCTCGGCGAAGCCGTCGTCGGTCGTCGCCTCGCCGCGCCGCATGCGGTGCGTGAGCGCGGAGGGGTTGGCGTTGACGCTCAGGAAGAGCGGATCGAGCACCACCGGGCGCGCGTCGGCGGCCTCGTAGAGCCCGAGGTCGCGCACGACCGGCGCCGCGTCGCGGCCCGCCTTCCCCGACGCGCCGGTCGCCGCCGCGATCGTGAGACGCACGACCTGTACGACGCGGGGACGATCGAAGCGCACGAGGCGCCGCCCGACCGAGACCGACACGCCGTCGTGCGTCGGCGCGTCTGCCTCGGCCACCCGCTCGAGGTGCGCGTCGTCGGCGTCGGGGCTCGCGGCGATCTCATAGCGCGTGGGCATCCACGCGATCGCGTAGCGCCGACCCGGGCCGCGGCCGGGGCGCACGAGCCTCGCGCCGTCGCCGAGCACGAGCGCGAGGCGATCGACGGTGCGCGGTGCAGGAAGGCGGAGGGTGAGCGACCAGCGGTCGCGCGCGGCGGCCCCGCGCCATGCGGTCGCCGAGTCGCCGTCGAGCACGGCGCGCGCGTCGCCCGCGCTCGCATCGCCCCCCTCGGCCGTCGCGACGACCCCCGGCGCGCGCCCGAGCGACGCAGCCCCCTCGAGCAGGTGCACCTCGCGCACGACGGGAGCGCCCCCCGAGGACTGCGCGACGACCAACCGGAGGGCGCAGGCGTCGACGTTGACGAACACCGCCTGGTGACGGACGTGCACGTCGTGCGGGCCGTACACGAACTGGTCGGGCTCGCGGTCGTCGACGGCCGCGCCCGGCACGGGCTCCCAGTCCCCCTGACCGTCGCACGAGGCCTCGGCTGCGCGCCGGTACTCCCAGCGGTACACGACCGGCACCCCGCGGTCGGACGCGTCGCCGAACGACATCCGCAGCAGGCTCGCGTGCACGGGGCGCAAGAGCGGGAGCGTCCACACCCAGACGCTCGCGGCGGGGTCTCCGCGCCACGCCGTCGACTCGTCGCCGTCGACCGCGAGCACCGCGGAGGCCTCGGCCGCGCCGTCCCACGGCACGCCCGCGATCGCCTCGTCGAGCGCGACGTCCGCGGTGCGCCGGGGCCCACGCGGCACCGCGTCGAGCGCGTGCGCGCGACGACGACGCTCGAGCGCCTCGCGCTCGATGTCGCGCGGCCCCTCCACGGTCGCGCTGGCGAGCGCCTGCGGCGGCGGAGCCTCGCGCGCGGAAGCGGCCCCACCCCGCGCCCTGCCGAGCGCGAGCGCGCCCAGGCCCGCGCTCAGCGCGAGCGATACGAGGAAGGCGAGGCGACGGCGCATGCAGTGGGAGGCCCAGGGCGCGCGAAGGACGACGACGCAGCCAGGAAGGATGAGTGTACCGCGTACGCGCACCTGCCGCGCGCTCGCCCCCATTCGCAGTCTGCGGCGCCTCGGCCCCGCATTGACCACGATGGGAGCCGGTGGTACCCGCCTTCGGCGTGACTGAACCGCGATTCAGTCCGGCCGACGCCGGGCGCAAGTCGCCGAGGATCGGGCGCCGCGCGAGCGGCGACAAGCGCGAGCGCATCCTGCGCGCAGCCACCCGCGTGTTCGCGCGCAAGGGCTTCTACGCGACGCGCGTCTCGGAGGTCGCCCGCGCCGCCGGCGTCGCCGACGGCACGATTTACCTCTACTTCAAGAGCAAGGAGGATCTGCTCACCTCGCTCTTCGAGGACCGCGTCGAGCGCCTGCTCGCCACGGTCAAGGACACGCTCGCGCGCATCGACGCCCCCGAGGAGCGCCTGCGCACGCTCATCGAGCTGCAGCTCGGCGTGCTCGACGGCGAGCGCGACCTCGCCGAGGTCATCACCGTCAGCCTGCGGCAATCGACGCGCCTGCTGCGCCAGTACGCGGCGCCCAAGTTCAAGCAGTACCTCGAGACGATCGCCGCCGTGGTGGCCGATGGCCAGGCGCGCGGCGACTTCCGCGCCGAGGTCGTGCCGATGGAGGCCGCCCGCGCGCTGTTCGGCGCGCTCGACGGGCTCGCGCTCACCTGGGCGCTCGGCCAGGCGCACCCGGGCACGCTCCGCGCCTCGGCCACGCAGGTGGCGACCCTGTTCCTGCGCGGCCTCTCGGCGCGATGACCGGCGTCGTCGCCCCGAGCGACCTCTCGCGCACGAAGGCGCCGCGCGCGCGGCTCGCGGGGCGCGTGCTCGCGTGCGACGCCGAGGGCGCCGTCGTGGCCGACGCCTTCGCGCAGGTCGTCGTCGCCGGGCTGAGCGGCGTCACCGTGGGCGATCTGGTCGTGGTGCGCGTGCGGCGCGATGGCGCGGGGCTCGTCGCCGAGCGCCTCGAGTCGAGGATCGCGCCCGCTCGCCCCGATCGCGCGGCGACCGGCGAGACGGCGCGCTTCACGACGGGGGGCGTCGGCGGACACCTGCTCGCGCGCGCTCGCGCGCTCGCGGCGCTGCGCGCCTGGTTCCGGCGCGCGCGCTTCGTCGAGGTCGAGACCCCCGCGCGCGTCCCCTCGCCCGGCCTCGACCTGCACCTCGACGCCTTCGCGAGCGACGACGCCTTCCTCGTCACCTCGCCCGAGTACCAGATGAAGCGCCTGCTGGTCGGCGGCGTGCCGCGCTGCTTCCAGGTCGCGCGCGTGTGGCGGCGCGGCGAGGTCGGCGCACGCCACAACCCCGAGTTCACGATGCTCGAGTGGTACCGCGCCTTCGCCGGCGTCGCGTCGGTGATGGCCGACACCGAGGCGCTCGTCGTCGCGGTCGCGCGCGCCGTCGCCGGGCGCCCCGAGCTCACCGTCGGCGGCGTGCGCGTGCCCCTCGCCCGCCCCTTCGAGCGGCTCTCGGTCGCAGCGGCCTTCGAGCGGTACGCCGGCGTCGCAGCGGGCGACGCGCTCGCGCTCGCGGCTTCGGACGAGACGCGCTTCTTCGAGCTGCTCGTCGACCGCGTCGAGCCCGCGCTCGCCGCGCTCGGGCGCCCGGTGTTCCTCGTCGACTACCCCGCCTCGCAGGCCTCGCTCGCGCGCGAGAAGCCGGGCGACCCGCGCGTGTGCGAGCGCTTCGAGCTGTACGCAGCGGGCGTCGAGCTCTGCAACGGCTTCGGCGAGCTCACCGACCCGTGCGAGCAGCGCGCGCGCCTCGAGCGCGACCGCGAGCTGCGTCGCCAGCGAGGGCTGCCCGTCTACCCCGTCGACGAGCGCTTCATCGCCGCGCTCGAGGAGGGGATGCCCCCCTCGGCCGGCAACGCCATGGGCCTCGACCGGCTGGTGGCCCTCGCGCGCGGCGCCGCCTCGATCGCCGACGTGATCGCGTTCCCCGAGGGGCTCGTCTAGCGCGCGACGCCGACGAAGTGGCGCCCCTCGCACGAGGCGCGCTGCCGCTTACTCGCCTGCGCGGTAGCGCAGCAGAGAGACGACGGGCACCGGCACGAGACGGTCGCGCCCGCCCAGGTAATCGAGCTCGATGACGAAGACGAACGCCGTCACGTAGCCCCCCTGCCGACGCACGAGCTCGGCGGTCGCCACCGCGGTGCCGCCGGTCGCGAGCAGGTCGTCGACGACCAGCACCTTCGCGCCCTCGGGGATGCTCTGCTTGTGCATCTCGAGCGTCGCGCTGCCGTACTCGAGGTCGTAGGCGACGCGGTCGACGGCAGCAGGGAGCTTGCCCGTCTTGCGCACGGGCACGAAGCTCGCGTTGAGCCGCGCGGCGAGCGCGCTGCCGAAGATGAAGCCGCGCGACTCGATGCCCACGATGGCGTCGACGTGCTCGCCGATGAACGGCTCGGCCAGCGCGTCGAGCACGATGTGGAACGCGCGCGGGTCGGCGAGCAGCGGCGTGATGTCCTTGAAGAGGATGCCCGGCTTGGGGAAATCGGGCACGTCGCGGATCTTGCCGCGCGCGTACGTGAGGGTGTCGATGGGCGTCTGCAGCTGCGGAGCCGCCCGGTGCGCGGCGCCTGCCGGGCGCGCCGAGACGCCACGCGGCGTCGGCGCGGGGCGGGCGGGAGCGCGCTTCTTGGCGCGGGGCTTGGGGGCGATCTTCGGCTTGGCCATGGTCAACTCTCCTTCGCAGAGACAGCGCGCACCACGTCGGCGACGCGCGCGGAAGCTTCGCGGGTCGTCGCGGTGAGATCGAGCAAGAGCGGCGTGACGCTGACCTCGCCGCGGTCGAACGCCTCGGTGTCGGAGCTCGCCGACGCGCCGTGCGTGACGACCGCGCCGCCGATCCAGAGGTACTCGCGGCCGCGCGGGTCGCGGCGAAACTCGACCGTCTCCTCGTAGAGCCGCGACCCGAGGCAGGTCGGCACCACGCGCCAGGCGACGCCGGGCGGCACGTTCACGCTCAAGAGCAGCGCGCTCCCACCCGCGTCGGCGCCGCCGGTCGCGAGCGTCGCGCGCACGATCTCCGCGCAGAGCGCGGCCGCGCGCTCCGTGTCGGCGCGCAGGTCCGCCGAGCAGGCGATCGCGGGGATGCCACGCAGCGCCCCCTCGCGCGCCGCCGCGACCGTGCCCGAGTAGAAGACGTCGGCGCCGAGGTTGAGCCCGTGGTTGAGCCCCGACACGACCGCGTCGGGGCGACGCGGCAGCACGCGCGTGCCCGAGTGCAGCGCGACGTAGACGCAGTCGGCGGGCGTGCCGTCGAGCGCGAACACGCCCGGCTCGACGCCGCGCAGCCGCAGCGGGCGGTGCAGCGAGAGCGAGTGGCTGGTCGCGCTCTGCTCGGACTCGGGCGCGCACACGACCACGTCGGCGAACGCGCGCAGCGCGGCGGCGAGGGTGCGCAGCCCGCGGGCCTGGTGGCCATCGTCGTTCGCGAGCAGGAGGAGAGGGCGACGTTCCACGGCCGGCGCAAGCTACCTGCACGCGCGCGCGGACGCCACCTGCGCCCCGCGGCGCGTGCCGTCGGCGCGGGTGGTAAGCTTCTTCCCATGCGAGGACTCTTCGTCGGTTGCCTGGTGGCGTGCGCCGTCGCAGCCTGCGGCGGCTCCACGACCCCCGAGCCGAGCGGCGACGCCGGAGCGGGCGGGTCGGACGCGGGCGAAGCGGGCGACGCGACGATCGACGCTCTCGACGAACCCGACACGGGCAGCGACGCGAATGACGAGCCCGACACGGGCAGCGACGCGAATGACGAGCCCGACACGGGCAGCGACGCGAATGACGAGCCCGAC
>CAITLX010000512.1 GCA_903893335.1 uncultured delta proteobacterium
CGGGGTCGGCGGGGGGGTCGGCACCGCCATCGGCCGCCGCGTCGAGCACGCGGGCCACCTCCTGCCCGCGACGGTCGTCGCGGCGTCGGCCGACGTCGTCTCGATCGTGTCGCCGCACGGCGTCACGCACGCGATCGTCCGCAGCGAGCGGGCGCTGTCGCTGCTCGCCGTCTCGTTCCCCCTCGCCGGCACGACCGAGATCGCGCCCGCGCTCGGAGCCGGCGACCTCGTGTTCATCGGCGTCGTGCTCGGTGCGGCGCGCGCGCACGCCCTCCCCTACGCGCGCGCGGTCGCGCTCTGCATCGTCGGCGCGCTCGCAGCCGGGGGGCTCTCGTTCGCGCTGCAGGCCGAGGTGCCCGCCCTGCCGACCATCGGCGCCGCCGTGATCGTGGGGCTCCCCGCCGCTCGCCGGCTGCGGCGGCGCGACCTCACGACGGCCACGGCCGCCATCGCGCTGTCGCTGACGCTCGCCGCCGCGACGCTCGCCTCGCGCTTCGGCTGGCCGACCGGGACCCGAGTCGAATCGGGCGCACCGTAGACGGCAGCGCCTCCGGGCGCGTAACCTGGGGCAAGTGCCGCATCTGCCCGCCCACGCCCGTTTCCCGCGACGACCGTCCGCCCGCTCGCGCGCAACCTTCCCCCCGGCCGTCCTCGCGTCGCTCGCGCTCGGCGCCGCGGCGGCGGTCGGCTGCTCGCCGAGCCAGGGCACCGAGATCCCGAGCCAGTTCGTGCCCGACTCGGGCGCCGCCGACGCGACCACCGACGAGGGGGGCGGGCCGTCGCTCGACGCGGCGCTGTTCGACACCGGCCTCGAGACCGGCACGGGCCCGTCGTGCAAGGACCCGGCGGACACCGACGGCGACTTCGTCGCCGACGACCTCGAGCTCAAGGCGACGCTCACCGACACCGACACCGACGGCACGGCGGATTACCTCGACCCCGACAGCGACGCCGACGGCTGGCTCGACAAGGACGAGGCGGCCAACCCGCACCTGCCGACCGGCGTCTCGGGCCAGGCGCGCCCCAACACCTGCGCCGCGCTCGCCGACACCGACGGCGACGGCACGCCCGACGTGCGCGACCTCGACAGCGACAACGACGGCGTCCCCGACGCGGACGAGAAGGCGTACGACGGCACCGGCGCGAAGGGCTGCCGCGTGCTGCCCGACTGCGACGGCGACGGCGTCGACGACATCATCGAGGTCGCGGCGGGCTCGAACCCCGTCGACCCGGCGAGCGTGCCGCCCGACTCGACGCTCTACTTCGTCTTGCCGTTCAACGCGTCCGAGCAGCACCGCGACTTCTCGTTCTCGGCGCGCCTCAACAACGCCGACATCTACTTCCTCATCGACACCACCAAGTCGATGCAGCCCGCCATCGACGCGGTCGCGTCGTCGCTCGACTCCGTCATCATCCCGAAGATCCTCAACGGCGACCCGTCGGCCAACCCCCCCGTGCCGCCGATCCCCGGCGCGCGCGTCGGCATCGGTGACGTGCGCGACGTCCCGCTCGCGCCGTACGGCGACCCGGGCGACAGCCTCTACCGCAACCGCTACTCCATCGGCGGACAGGACGTGTGGGGCAACGTGGCGGCCCCGCAGGGCCAGGCGCCCAGCTTCACCGCGCCCGCCGACGTCTCGTCGATCCTCTCCTTCCTCCAGACCGAGGGCGCCGCCGGCGGCGGCGACTCCCCCGAGGGCACCGTGCAGGCGCTCTGGCTCTCGGTCTCGAACGGCCCCTACAAGGTCTACGGCAGCGGAATGCCCTGGGACGCCGACCCTCCCAGCTGCGCCAGCGCGGCGCTGTTCGGGCGCGGTTGCTTCGACCCGATGTCGATCCCGGTGTTCGTCGTCATCACCGACGCGCCGTTCCACAACGGCCCCGCGGGCAACACCTACGACCCGAACATCGTACTCGGCGACGCACCCGCTCCCCCCTACCCGCCGGTCAGCTACCAGGACACCGTCGACGCGCTCAACGCCGTCGGGGCCAAGGTCGTCGGCGTGCCGGTCGACACCGGTACGCCGGGCGCCGCGCGCAGCGACATGATCGACCTCGCGACGCAGACCGACAGCCTCTACCACGACGACGCGTTCGGCGGCGCCGACCGCCCCATCGTGCCCAAGCAGGACACGGCGAGCGGCGACATCTCCGACGAGGTCGTGCACCTGGTCGGTCAGCTCGCGGGCCTCGGCCTGAAGAACGTGACCACCTCGCGCGTGTCGTACGCGTGCGCTGGCACCTCCGACTGCAACGGCGACGGCGCGGTCGACAAGAGCTGGGTCAACCCCACCATCTCCCCCGACACCTCGCCCTACGACGCGACGAGGTTCATCACGAAGGTCGAGCCGCAGGCGAGCGCCGCCTCGCCCGTGCCCTACGCGAGCTTCGACGCGACGACGTTCTACAAGGTGAAGGGGGACGCCGATCTCACCTTCCGCCTCTACGCGAAGAACACCGTGCTCGCGCCCGCGACGCTCCAGGTGTTCGCCGCCAAGGTGCAGGTGCAGACGCCCAAGGGCCAGCCGCTCGGCGGCCCCGAGGGCGTCAAGGTCGTCTACTTCGTCATCCCGCGCGCCACCGGTCCGCTGCACTGACGCCGAAGCTCTCCGGGGCGCGACCCTGAATCGACCGCCGCCAGGGCGCGTCCCACTCCGAGTGGGCCGCCCGAGCCGTGGTAGCGTGCACCCGTGACGCGCCCCTCCCCGCGCCGCGGGCTCCGCGCCTTCGCCCTCGCGCTCGCTCTGCTCTCGGGCTTCGCGTCCCGAACGGCACGAGCCGAGCCCACCGAGGCAGGCGCCGACGGCGCGCCCGAGAGCGCGCGGCCTCGGGTCCGCTACCGGCTCGAAGGGGTCGAGGTGCGCGGCAACGTGCGCACCCGCAGCCGCGTCGTGCTGCGCTACGTCCCCTTCCACGCCGGCGAGCCCCTCGAGGTCGAGGACCCGGAGCTCGAGCTGACGCGCTACCGCCTGCTCGGCACCGGCTTCTTCTCGAGCGTTCAGCTGAGCCTGCGCAAGGGCAAGCAGCGCGGGCTCGTCGTGCTCGTCATCGACGTGGTCGAGCGCAACACGGTCGTCGTCAACGACCTCTGGATGGGGCTCACCGCGGACGCCGACCGGAGCGGCAACGCGCGCCCGCTCTCGGCGTACGGCGGCCTCGACGTGTCCGAGACCAACCTCGCGGGCACCGGCATCACGCTCGGAGCGGCCATCGGCGTCGCCGAGGAGCAGCTCGCGCTGCGCACGCGCTTCTTCGACCCCGCGTTCCTCGGCACCGAGTGGATGGCGTCCGCGTCGCTGCTCTACAACGACGCGCAGGACTACTTCGGCAACCGCGACGTGCTCTACGTCGACCCGAGCGTCACCGGCCGCGTGCAGGACTTCGCCGTCGTGCGCTACAAGCGCTTCGGCGGCACGCTCGGGGTCGGCCACGACCTGTCGGTGTCGACGCAGGTGTCGTTCGACCTGCGGCTCGAGCGCATCGACGCCCAGCTCCCCGCGGCCGCCTCGCACCGGCGCGGGCTCGACGTCGAGCCCATCCGCTTCGACATCGAGGGGGGCAAGAGCGTGCTCGCCGTCGCGCGCGCGACGCTGCAGCACGACACGCGCGACACGCCCATCCTGCCGACGCGAGGGTGGAACGCCTCGCTGCTCGCCGACCTCGCGACGCCCGCGTTCGGCTCGAGCTACGGCTTCACGAAGCTGCAGCTTCGCGCCTCGCGCTTCTGGCCACTGCCGTGGAGACACGTCGCGCGCCTCGACCTCTTCGGCGGCGCGGTGTGGGGCGACCCGCCCTTCTTCGAGAAGTTCTACGTCGGCGACTTCACCGACCTGCTGCCCGACCGGGTGCTCGACCTCAACCCGGACCGCCGCCCCGCCCCCAACTTCCTCGGCACCGACATCGCGGAGGTGCGGTACGGCGACTACGCGGCCAAGGTGCAGGGCGAGTACCGCGTGCCGCTCTACCGCGGGCACCGCGCCGTCTACGGCGTCGACCTCTTCGGCGCCGCGGGCGTGTACGCCGTCGCCGCGTCGCGCGACCTGCTCGACCCGCCGCGAGGCTACACGGGCCTGCAGCAGATCCCGGTCGATCTCACGTTCAACCTCGGCCTGCGCATCGACACCAACGCGGGCGGCTTCGTCTTCGCGTTCTCGAACGTGCTCGGGTTCGCGCCGGTGCACCGCGGAGCACGCCCGTGAGACGGGCCGCGCGCCGCCCCGCCCTGCTCTCGCTCGCTCTGCTCTCGCTCGCCCCGCGCGCGGCGCTGGCGCAGTCCGCGCCGCCGCCCAGCGTCGCGCGGCGCGCCGCGCGCTTCACCTGGGACCGCGACGTGCTGCGCATGGACGTCGCGTACCGCGACGCGCTCGACGCGGCGGTGCAGGCCAAGCTCGCGAGCGGGCTGCCGACCACGATCGTCACGCGCGTCTACCTCTTCCGCGAGTCGGGCGGCGACGCGCTCGCGCTGACGGGCAAGACGTGCCGCGTCGTGTACGACCTCTGGGACGAGGTCTACCAGATCACCCTCACGCAGCCGGGGGCCGCCGACGCGCAGGCCGTCGCTCCCAACGTCGAGGGCGTGCTGCGACGCTGCACCGAGGCGCAGGGCCTCGTCGTCGCCGACCGGGCGATGCTCGCCGGAGGCGGCGCGTTCTACGTCGCCGCGCTCGTCGAGGTGAACCCGGTGTCGCCCGAGATGGTCGAGCGCGTGCGTCGCTGGGTGACCCGCCCCACCGGCTCGAACGGGCTCGCGCCGGGCGACGCGCTGTTCGGCTCGTTCGTGGGCCTGTTCGTCGCGCGCATCGGCGGCGCCGATCGCACGCTGCAGTTTCGTACGCAGCCCTTCACGCAGTGACGTCGGCGGGCACGCCACCGCTCACGCGGTGAACACGGAC
>CAITLX010000513.1 GCA_903893335.1 uncultured delta proteobacterium
CGTGGCGACGAGCGCCGTCGCGGCGGCGCCCGCGAGCGCCCCGAGGGCGGCGCCGCGCAGCCCGCGCAGCGCGCGGAGCGGGGAGGCGTTGGAGTGGGCGCTCTCGCGCGGTGCATCGGTCACGGGGTACCTCCGTCTCGCGGTCGCTCGCGCGGTCCCGCCTGCTCGGGGACCTCGGCGAGCAGATCGACCGCCGCGGCGAACCCGGCGGCGAAGCTCTCGGCCTCCTGCACGAGCAGCTCGTCGAGCGCGCGTCGGGCCTGGATGACGTCGGTCGCGGGCAGCAGGCGCGCGTTCGCGGCGCGCTCGACGTCGGCGACCACGGCGCGCGCGGGCGGCAGCATGCGGGTGACGATCTCGTGCCACCGGTCGCGCTCGCGCGCGAGCAGCTCGCGGAGCGCGGCGACGCGCGCGCGCGCCGACGCCAGACGCAGCTCGCGCGTCTCGCGCAGGCGCGCGCTGCGGGTGCTCGCGCCGGCGAGCTGGGCCTGGCCGCGGTCGAACAGCGGAAGCGGCAGCGACACGCTGACGTTCGCCGAGCTCTGCTGGTTGCCCGAGACGACGAACTGGTCGTAGACGTAGCCGACGCGCACGGTGGGGTCGGGCAAGCGCTGCGCGCGCGCCAGCTCGGCGTCGGCCGCCGCAGCGCGCTCGGCGGCGCGCAGCGCGCGCACGTCGTCGCGGTCCTCGGCGCTCCCCGACGCGCTCGAGGCGCGCTCGATCCACGCGCCGAGGAACGCGCGGGCGTCCTCGCTGCTCTCGAACGGGGAGCACGGCGCCGCGACGACGGCGGCGCACGACGCGAGCGTGGCCTGCGCGTTGGCCTCGTTCTGGAGGATCTGCTGCTCGAAGCGCGACAGCTCGATCTGCAGGCGATCGACCTCGAGCGGCGTCGCGAAGCCCGCGGTGAAGCGGCTGCGCGCCAGCTCGACGGTGCCCTTGCCGCCCGCGACCAGGCCGCGCAGCCCCTCGACGCGCATCGTCGCGACGGCGAGATCGCCGAGCACCCGCACCAGCTCGAGGGTGCGCGCGCGCGCCGACGACGCGAGCGTGCGCGAGGCCGCCTCGGCGAGCGCCTCGGAGCGCGCGATGCGCGGGCCGCGCTTGCCGAGCGGGAAGGTGTAGCTGAGCCCCACGCCGTACGACGGGATCTGCGTCATCGGCGACGCGAGCCCGGCGGGGTTGGTCTCGCCCAGCGGGACGGTCGCCCACGAGCCGTCGAGCGTCGGGTTGCCGAGCAGCCTGGCCTGCTCGGCGTCGGTGCGCGCGAGGTCGACCGAGAGGCGATCGGCGCGCAGGTCGGCCGAGCGCTCCGAGACGATCGAGAGCAGCTGCGCGAAATCGGCGTCGGCAGACGGGCGGAACGTCGGCGCGGCCTCGGCGAGCGCCACGCGGGCTACGACCGTGGCGGCGAGGCAGGCGGGCAGGGCGGCGAGGGTGAAGCGACGGATCGACATGTGCGCGTGAAGGGCGGGTCGTCTCGAACGACCACCGCGGGGCGGACCAGACCATGCAACAGGGGTGCCGCGCGTGAATTCGTGTGAATTACGAGCTGTTACGGGGCCAGAGGGCGCTTCGCGTCGGCGGCCGCCGGGCGGAAAGCGACGGGCGCCGCTCGATGTGGGGCAAAGTGCCCCGCTCCGGTCAGGCGCTCCGCCGTCGACCGACCGCCCCGCGCGAGAGGTGGGCGACCGCGTCGACGAGCCCCTCGACCGAGAGGTGGAACATGGGGATCGTCTTCGCGATGAGCTCGCACGTGCCCCCCTGCCACCAGCGGGCAGGCTCGGGGTTGAGCCAGACGTGCTTGGGGTAGCGCTCGCCGAGCGTCTGCAGCCAGCCGAGCGCCGTCTGGCCGTGGTGCGAGCCGTCGCGCGTCGAGAGGTCCCACGGGCCGGCGCCGAGCAGCTCGGCGGGGTGCATCGCGGCGTCGCCCACGATGATGAGCTTCCAGCGCTCGTCGGTGCGCTCGAAGAGATCGACCAGCCGCGTGGGCTCCTCGAACTGCTCGGTCGAGTAGACCTTGCCGTAGATGCAGTTGTGGAAGTGGTACGTCTTGAGCTCGCGGAAGTTGGACGCGCGCTTGGCCGCCGAGAACAGCCGCGACACGAGCTGGATGTGCGGGTCCATCGAGCCGCCGACGTCGAGCAGCAGCAGCACGCGCACGTTGGACTTGCGCGGCGGGCGCGTGATGACCTCGAGCTCGCCGCCGTTCTTGGCCGTGGCGTCGATGGTCGCGTCGATGTCGAGCTCCTCGTCGGCGCCGTCGCGCGTGAACGCGCGCAGCTTGCGCAGCGCGACCTCGATCTGGCGCGCGTCGAGCACGACGTCCGAGCGGTAGCCGCGGAACTTGCGCGCGTCCGCGACGCCGAGCGCGCTGCGCCCGCCCCCCTGCGCGCCGACGCGCACGCCGCTCGGGTGGAAGCCGCCGGCGCCGAACGGGCTCGTGCCGCCGGTGCCGATCCAGCGCGAGCCCCCCTCGTGGCGCTCGTTCTGCTCGCGCATGCGCTCCTCGAAGAGCTTGCGGACCGCCTCGATGTCGAGCGACTCGAGCAGCGCCTTCTGCTCGTCGGAGAGGAACGCGAGCGAGGCGGGGTCCTTCAGCCAGTCGTCGAGGTCCTTCACCAGGTCGAGCGCGTGGCCGGCGACGCCGCGGAAATGCTCCGCGAACGCCTCGTCGAACGCGTCGAGGTCGGCCTCGCGGTGCACCACGAGCGAGCGCGCGACGTAGTAGAAGCCGTCGAGCGAGTCGCCGTGCAGGCCGAGCGCGACCGCGCGCGCGACGGCGAGCAGCTCGGTCGTGCCGACCTTGAGCTTGCGGCGACGGAGCTCGAAGAGAAAGGGGACGAGGAGCTGGCTCAAGGGGGCGTCTTTCCGGCGCCGCACGCGCCGCCGCCCGCGGTGGAGAGCGCGAGCTCGTAGGCGCCGACGGGGACGTCGCCGGGTACCACGAATGTGGCGTCGAAGCTCCCTCGGGCGTCGGTGGCCACGCTCGCGACCACGCGCTCGCGCGCGCCGCGCGCGGTCGACGCGAGCGCGACGTCGAGCCGCACGCCCGCGCAGGCCTCGCCCCCCGCGTCGACGCTGCCCGCCACGCGCACCGCGCCTCCGTGGCGAAC
>CAITLX010000514.1 GCA_903893335.1 uncultured delta proteobacterium
CGGCGGGTCGCTACGGCGCGCTGCTCGACCGCCGCGGGCTCGACGCCGAGCTCGTGGCGCTGTGGGAGGGGCAGGCCGCCGCGCACGAGGCGCTCGGCGAGGCCGACCACGCAGCCGGCTTCTGGGCGCGCGCGGGCGGGCTCGCGGAGTCGAGGCTCGGCGACGCGGAGCGCGCGATCCGCAGCTTCTCGGCCGGGGCGCGGCTCGGCGGCATCGTCTCGCTCGAGGCGGTGGCGCGGCTCGCGCTCGCCGAGGGGCAGCTCGACCTCGCGGCCGACGCGCTCGAGCGCCTCGCGGACCGCGCGGCGCCCCACGCGGTGCTCGGTCACACGCTGCGCCTCGCGGACACCTGGGTCGCGGTGGGCAGGGTCGCCGACGCGCGCGTCCGGCTCGAGCGCGCGTACGAGGCGAGCCCGTGCGCCGAGGTGCGCGATCGACTCGTGGCGCTGTACCGGCTGCAGGGGGCGATGGGCGATCTCGCGGCGCTGCTCGCGCGCGAGGCGCGGGCCGAGGCCGACCCGCGTGCGCGCGCGCGTCTGCTGGTCGAGGCGGCGGCGATCTACACCGAGGCGTGCGCCGATCCGGCGCGCGCGGTGCCGCTGCTCGAGGCCGCGTGGAGCGACGACGGCGAGGCGATCGGCTCGCTGTTCGCGCTCGTCGCCGCGCTGCTCGCCTGCGGTCGCACCGAGCAAGCCGCCACCCACCTCGCCGAGCGGCTCGAGCGCTACGGCACGCGGCGCCCCAAGGAGCGAGCGCTCGTTCACCTCGCGCTCGCCGAGGCGCGCCGCGCGCTGGGCGAGCGGGCACCCGCGCTCGCCGAGCTCGACGCGGCCGCGAAGATCGACCCGACCAACGCGGCCGTGCTGCTCGAGCTCGCGACGCTCGCGTTCGAGGAGAACCAGCTCGAGCGCGCGGCCAAGACGTACCGAGCCCTGCTCCTCCTGCTGCGCCGGCCGCGCGGCGACGCGCTCGTCGGCCGGGCGGAGGTGCTCCTGTCGCTCGCGGCCATCGCGGCGCGCCAGAGCGAGACCAAGCGCGCCGACGAGCTGCTCGAGTCGGCGTTCGACGCCGCGCGCGAGACGCCGCGCGAGCTCGAGCGGTTGATCGGCGCCCTGCGCTCGCACGGTCGCTTCGACCTGCTCGAGCGCGCGCTCGACGAGGCGATCGACCGAGCCGCCGACGCGCCGCGCGCGGTGGCGTGGCTCGCCGAGCGCGTGGCGCTCTGGGACGAGGGGGCGAGCCGCACCGACGAGGCCGCCCGAGCGCTCGTCGCGCGCGCGCGCGCCTTGCTCTCGGGGCTCGCGGCGGCCGATCCGGCGGCGGCTGCGGCGCTCGACGCGCTCGAGGCGATCTTCACCCGCCTCGGTGCGACCGATGCCCGGGCCGAGATCCTCGAGCGAAGGGTCGCGGCGCTCGACGCGGCGTCCGGCCCCGGGGCGGTCGAGCTGCTGCTCGCGTGGGCGACGCTCCGGCTCGAGGCCCCCGGGGGCGTCGCCGAGGGGCTCGATCGCCTGCGCCAGGCCTGCGACGCGGGGCTCGCGCTGCCGCGCGCCGCCGAGGTCCTCGCCCACGCGCTGGCGCGCGCCCCGCACGACGCCGCGCTCGCGGTC
>CAITLX010000515.1 GCA_903893335.1 uncultured delta proteobacterium
AGCGCGGCGGCCAGCGCCGCGAGCGCGGCGAACGCGCGGTCGAGCCGAGAGAACGGGGCAGGTGAGGGGGCGGGGCGCGGCGGCGGCACCTCGGCGTCGAGCGTAGCGAGCAGCCCGCGCACGGTGTCGGGGCACGCGGCGCGCGTCTCGGCGGGCACCCGCGCGACGTACCGACCGTGCGCCTCGCCGGCGGCGACGCCCACGCAGCGCGTCTCGGCGAGCACGACGGGCGCGAGCGCCGCGCCGCCGCGCGCGAAGGTCGCGCGAAGCTCGACGGGATCGGTCGAGACGCCGTCGAGCGAGCAGCCGTCGGGCGCGCGCAGATCGCGCCAGGCCGCGAAGTAGGCCTCGACCCTGCCCGGGGTCCAGGGCGCGGCGCAGGGGGCGTCGGCGTGCGCGTGGGGAGCCGCGGCGAGCGCGGCGACGAGGGAGCCCGCCGCCGCCAGCGCGGCGGCCGAGCCGCGCGGGACGGAGGGGGGCGCAGCGCTGGGTCGCACGGCCTCGGAGGGTAGCGTGGCTCCGCGAAACTCCGCAGAAATTTGGCCAATCATGGGGGCGCGTGCGAACGCTCGTCGCGCCGATGAGCCCGCCCCGCGCCGACCCTGCCTTTGCGCCGCTCCGCCGGGTGGTCGAGGAGCTCGCGCGCGGTCGCCGCGAGCGCCCGTCGCCCGTGCACCTGCTCGCGGCGCTGCTGCTCGAGCCGAGCCCGGCGTCCGACCTGCTGCGCGAACGCCGCCTCACGCCCGACGGGTTGCTCGACGCCGCGCGGGCCTCGAGCAGCGCGCGCAAGGAGGCCATCTCGCGCGTGCTGACGCGCGCGAGCGAGCTCGCGCAGCGCACGGGCACCACGGTGCCGGGGCCGATCCACCTGCTCATCGCGCTGCTGTCGGACCGGAGCACCGACGCCCACCAGGCCGTCGAGGCGTGCGGGGTCGACGTGGCCAAGCTCCGCGGCGCGGCGATGCAGCTCGCCCTGGGCCGCGTGGGCGCCCGCCGCACGGTCGCCCAGGCGGTCGAGACCGACGAGCGCCGCGAGCCGCCGCGCGCCCGCATGGTCTCGCCGTCGCACGCAGCCGTCGCGGTGCCGCTCGTCCCGCAGTCGACGCGCCCGACCTCGCGCCCCGCGCCGCTTCGCACGCAGGCCGCCGCAGCGGCCCCTGCGCGCGCTCCCGCCTCGCCGCCGCAGCGCGTCGCCGCGCGCACGAGCCCCTCGCGCTCGTCGGCGGTCGTCGACGCGACCGCGCGCTTCGCCCTCGATCCCAAGCTGTTTCCGACCCTCGTGGGGCTCGGCCGCAACCTCACCCTCGCCGCCGCGCGCGGTGAGCTCGAGCCCGTGGTCGGGCGCGACCTCGAGATCGATCGCGTGCTCGACGTGCTCGCGCGCCGCGACGCGCACAACCCCTGCCTGGTCGGGCCGCCGGGCGTGGGCAAGACCTCGATCGTGCGCGCGATCGCCCTGCGGACGGCGTCGCGGCCGGAGCACGCCGACGCCATCGACGACCGCATCATCGTCGAGGTGCCCATCGGAGAGCTCGTCGCCGGCACCGCCGTGCGCGGCTCGCTGGCCGAGCGCGTCGCGACGATCCGCGCCGAGGTGCGCGAGGCGATGGGGCGCGTCGTCGTCTTCTTCGACGATCTGCAGGCCGCGCTCGGGGCCGAGGCCGCCGAGGAGGCCGCCGCCGAGCTCGAGGTCGGGCTGGCGCGCGGCGAGATGCCCTGCATCGGCACCGCCACGCCCGAGGCGCTGCGCCGGCTGTTCGAGGCGCGGCCGGCGGTCGCGCGAAGGTTCACCATCGTCGAGATCGAGGAGCCCACGCGCGAGGAGGCCATGCTCGTGCTCGACGGCGTCGCGCCGGGGCTCGTGCGCCACCACGGCGTGCGCTACGGCGACGAGGCGCTGGCCGGCGCGGTCAACTGGTCGACGCGCTACCTGCCGGGGCGCGCGCTGCCCGACAAGGCGATCGCGCTGCTCGACCTCGCCGGCGCGCGCGCGAGGCGCCGCAGCGTGCGCGACGTCGGCCCCGAGCAGGTCGCCGAGGTCGTCGCCGAGCTCGCCGACATGCCCGTCGAGCGCGTGCTCGAGAGCGACGGCGACCGCATGCTCGCGCTCGAGCAGCTTCTGGCCACGCGGGTCGTGGGGCACACCGACGCGCTGCACCGCATGTCGCGCATCCTGCGGCGCAACGCCGCGGGCCTGCGCGGCCGCCGGCCGATCGGCACGTTCCTGCTGCTCGGCCCGACCGGCGTCGGCAAGACCGAGGCCGCCAAGGCGATCGCCGAGGCGCTCTTCCGCTCGTCGGACGCGATGACCCGCCTCGATCTCGCCGAGTTCTCCGAGCCGCACGCGGTCGCGCGGCTCATCGGCGCGCCGCCGGGCTACCTCGGTCACGACGCCGGAGGCCAGCTGACCGAGGCCGTGCGCCGCCGCCCTTACCAGGTGCTGCTGCTCGACGAGATCGAGAAGGCGCACCGCGACGTGCTGCAAGCGTTCCTCGGCGTGTTCGACGAGGGGCGGCTCACCGACGGCCGCGGCCGCACGGTCGACTTCACCGAGACGGTCATCGTGATGACCTCCAACCTGGGCGCCGCCGAGGCGTCCGAGCGCGCGACGCGATCGATCGGCTTCTCGAGGTCCGACGGGGACGCGCGTGCGCGCGCGGGAGCCGCGTTCGTCGCCGCCGCTCGCGCCGCTCTCCCGCCCGAGCTGTACAACCGCATCGACGAGGTCGTCGCCTTCGCACCCCTCGGCCGCGCCGAGGTCGCCGAGATCGCCCGGCGCATGCTCGCCGCGCTCGGCGCCTCGCTCGCCGCGACGCGCCGTGTGTCGCTCGAGGTCGACGCCGCGGCCATCGAGCTGCTGCTCGATCGCGGGGGCTTCGACCCCACGCTCGGCGCGCGCCCGATGCGGCGCACCGTCGCGCAGCTGGTCGAGGCTCCGCTCGCGGACATGATCCTGCGCGGCGAGGTCGGCGAGGGGGACGTGCTGCTCGTCGGCGTCGAGGACGACGCCATCGCGCTCGACGTGCTGCCGCGCCGCGTCGCCTGAGCGCGCGCGCGCCCTGCGCGGCCTGGGCGCGTCAGCTCGGGGGCGGCGCGTCGATGGCGCGGCGGTAGCGCTCGCGCCGGTGCGTGTCGCGCAGCACGTCGTGCGCCTCGTCGAGCACCTCGAGCACGAGGCGCACGTCCTCGGCGAGGTCCTCGGTGCCGGGCCCCAGCGTGCGGTGGGGCTCGAACGCGCGGCGAAGATCGAGGTACGCGCGGCGCACGTCGTAGCCGGTCGCGTGCCGGGGCACGCCGAGCAGCGCGAAGTAGTCCCCCTCCTCGACGAGCGCGAGGCGCGCGCGCACCTTCGCGCGCACGGCGACCTCGTCGAGGAGATCGGGCTGCGGGGGCTGCGACGCGTGCGCCGCGACGGGCTCGACGGCCTGCAGCACGCCGAGCTCGACGAGCGCCCACGCGATCGAGGCTGCCTCGGGCGCGACCGCGAGAAGCTCCTC
>CAITLX010000516.1 GCA_903893335.1 uncultured delta proteobacterium
CGCCAGACGAGCGACGCACCCGCACGCTCCCGTCGGGGAGCTCGAGCGCCCAGAGCGTGGGCGCGGCGGGGGGGCGGACGAGCGCGCGGTCGTCGTCGACGTCGAGACAGGCGGGGCCGAGCGCGAGACGCGGCGGGTCGCACGCAGCGGGGACCGCGTCGTCGGCGACGCCCTCGCCGACGAGCAGCGACGGCTCGAAGCGCACCTGGCCACCGTCGGGCAGGGCGAGCGCGGGGGGTGGGAGGCGAGCGTCGCTCGTGGAGACCGGCTCGCTCGCGTCCCACCGCAGACACGCCCGCGCCTCGGGACCCGAGCCTCCGACGCCCGTCACGATGCGCCCGCCGTGCGAGCCTGGCTGCAGCTCCAGCGGCTGATCGAGCGTGGGCAGGTCCACCTCGCCGCACCAGACGCCGAACGTCGCCGCCCCCTCGACGTCTCCCGCCGGCGGCCACACGCGCGCGAGCAGCGGGACGTCGTCGTCGGGCGCGACCACGACGCCCGCCGTCGTCGGCGGCAGGCCGGCCACCAGCGTCAGCGCCGTGCGCGCTGCGAGCACCACCGTCGGCGCGACGACGCGAGCGCCCACGCCGTCGTCGAACGTCACCGTCGGCACCATGCGGGCGCGCAGCGCGGCCGAGGGCTCGCCGCGCGCGAGCTCGCGGAGCTCGGACGCCGACACGCCCTCGCGCAGCAACCAGGAGGGCCCCTGCTGCACCGAGGCCCCTGCGAGGTGCAGGCGAAACACCGGCGGCACCGCGGCGAGGGGCGCGTCGGGCTCGACCCACACCGCCAGCGGGTCGGCGCCGTCGGCTCCCGGGCCCGCGTCGCGCGCGACGGTGGCGCCGCGTGGCGGGATGTCGCCGCGGGGGTCGACGCAGGCGAAGCACAAGATGGCGAAGGCGGGGGCGGAGAGCAGGCGCGTGGAGGGCATTCACGCAGCGTCGGTCGCGGACCGCGCGGCGTTGCCCGTGGTAGCCTCGGCGAGCGTGAGCCCGGACGACATCAAGGCGCTTCGCTCGACGCTGGGCTGCACCGCGCGCGAGCTCGCCGACGCGCTCGGCGTCGAGCAGAAGGCGGTGCTCGCGTGGGAGTCGGGCGAGCTGTTCCCGACCAAGCGCCTCGTGGACAAGATGGCGGCGCTCGGCGCGGCGGGGCCCTCGTCGGTGCCGCGCCGCGCGAAGGGAGCGGCGCCCCCGCCGCTGCGCGTGCTCGCCGACCCGTCGCTGTGGGCGCTGGTGCGCAAGCTCATCGCGCACAAGAAGCTGCGCGACGAGGTGTCGCGCCTCGCCGAGGGCTACTCCGACCCGGCCGACGACTGATCGTCGCGCGTGCCCGGGTCGGTCGGCGGGACCTCGCCGTCGTCCTCTGCCTCGGCGAGCTCAGCCTCCCCCTCGTCCTCTGCTTCGGCGAGCTCAGCCTCGTCCTCGTCCTCTGTTTCGGCGAGCTCAGCTTCGCCCTCCGGTTCGCCGGCCTCGGCCGCGTCCGCGTCCGCCACGACCGCGACCTCGGCGGTCACCTCGAACTCGGCGACCACGTCGACCTCGACGACCGTGACCTCGCCCGCCGTCTCGGCGCCGGGCGCGGCCTCGCCGGGAGCAGGGTCCTCGTAGGCCTCGCGCGGGAGCGCGGGCGCGAGGGGCTCGGTCGGCAAGCCGTCGTCGGGAAGCTCGCGATCGAGCACGCGGCGCGAGTCGTCCGAGAGCTCGGTGAACTCGCGCAGCGTCGGCATGTCCTTCAGTGACTTGAGGCCGAACAGCTCGAGGAACGCGGGCGTGGTGCCGTAGAGCAGCGGCCGGCCGGGCTCGTCCTTCTTGCCCAGGATGCGCACGAGGTCGCGCTCGAGCAGCATCTTCAGGACGGGCCCGGAGTCGACGCCGCGGATGTCGTCGATCTCGGGGCGCGTGATCGGCTGGCGGTACGCGACGATCGCGAGCGTCTCGAGCTGCGTGCGCGTCATGCGCACCGGCTTCTTCGCGACCGCGTCGCGCACGAAGGGGGCGTACGCGGCGCTCGTGCGGAACACGAAGCCACCGGCGACCTCGTCGAGGCGGATGCCGCGCGACGCGTACTCGCCCTTGAGCTCGTCGAGCAGCGCGCGCACCAGCTTGCGGTCGGCCTTCGCCGCCTTGGCGAGCTCGGCGAGCGTGAGGGGCTTCTCGGCGACGAAGACGAGGACCTCGAGCAGCCCCTTGAGGTGCGCGCGCGTGACGTCGCCGGTCGGCATCGTCGTCGGCGGCGCGCTCGGGTCGGCGGCGTCGGCGAGCGCCTCGCCAGCGTCCAGCTCCGGCAGCGGGAGATCGTCGGCGCCAGGCTCGCTCACGGCGTCGGTCGCGTCATCGGCGGCCGGCTCGACCGCGGCCTCGATCGACTCGTCGGCGCCAGGCTCGCTCACGGCGTCGGTCGCGTCATCGGCGCCAGGCTCGATCGCGGGCTCGCTGGCCACCGCGGGCTCGTCGGACGACGCGGGAGGCTCGTCGGCGGCGGCGCTCGGCTCGAGGGCTCCGTCGTCGGA
>CAITLX010000517.1 GCA_903893335.1 uncultured delta proteobacterium
GCTACCTCAACCGACACGGGCTCGAGCCGTTCGGCTGGTACCGCGTCGTCATCGGCGTCGTCGTGCTCGCCGTGCTGCGAGGCTGAGCCCCGCGAGCGCCAGCGCCAGCGCGAGCGCGCCCGACGAGCCCGCAGCTCGTCCGCGCGTCGTCGCGCAGCCCCCCGACGCGACGAGATCGCCGCGCGCCGCCCAGGTGTCCACGGCGATCGGCAGCGAGCGGCGGCCGCTCGTCGAGCTGCCCGCCACCCCGAGGCTCTCGCCGTCGAGCGTCACGTCGAGCTCGAGCATCTGCTCGCCGGTGTCGGCCGCGCCCGCGATCGTGAAGCGGTAGAGCCCCGCGGCCACGCGCGCGAGCGGAGCGCGCACGACGGCGTTGGTCGTGACGAGCGCGAGGCGCTCGGCCGCGACGCCGTCGACCACCTGCTTGGCCGCGTCGCGCAGCTCGACGGTGCCCACGATGGGCCACGACGGGTCGGGGCGCGCGTACGACGCCGAGAGCGCGAGCCAGCTCGAGGCCGGGTCGGGCGAGCCCGTCGCCGTGCGCGCGAGCGCGGCGGCGAGCGTGCCCTCGGCGTCGAGCAGCCCCGCCCCCATCTGGAAGTCGAACGGCACGGTCGCCCCCGCCGCGGGGTGGCGCACGCCCGCTTGCAGGTAGCGCGAGACCTCCGCCTGCGTGAGCGTCGGGGTCGCGTCGAAGAGGAGCGCGACCGCGCCCGTGACCTGCGGCGCCGCCATCGACGTGCCCGAGAGCAGCGCGTGCGCGTCGTCGATGACCAGGCAGCTCGGGTCCCCTGCGCCGCAGAGCCCGTCGGGCGGATCGAAGATGCTCGAGGCGCCGTTGCGAGGCGCCGCTTGCCCGCTCATCGCCGCGATGACCAGCCCGCCGGGCGCGGACAGCTCGGGCTTCGCGGCGCCGGTGGCCGTCGGGCCCGCGGAGCTGAAGTAGCAGGCCGTGTCCGGCTCGGGGTTCGTCACCGAGCCGAAGAGGTCGAGCGGGTAGGAGTGGCCCTTCGCGTCCGTCCACGACTTGCGATCGAGCGAGCAGCCGACGGCGATGAGATCGGGGTGCGTGGCGGGCACGTTGATGGTGCCCTCCTTGGTCGCGCGCACGAAGTTCTGCCCGATGCCCCACGCGCCCGGCGCTGCCTCGCCCGTCGCCTGGAGCCAGATCTGCGCGGTGCCGTGCCCCTCGAGGCGCAGCGCGATGGTGCTGCGCCCGGGCCACTTGCCGCTCCAGGCCACGATCGCGCCGTTGGTGTCGCCCGTGAGCGGCGAGAGGTCGTCGACGGTGCCGTTGAACACGCCCGCCGTGACGCCGTCTCCGTCGTAGCCCGCCGAGCGCCCGCGACCGATCGGGGGGATCCACGCGCCGCTCGGCCCCTCGACGCCGACCGACACGTCGTCGCCCGGGCGGAAGGTGATCCAGACGTACACGTCGCCCTCGACCGCACCGCCGCTCACGGCGTCGGGCGCGACCGTCGGCACGACGAGCGACTCCCCCTCGGCGACGCGCGCCTCGGTGTGGATGCCGAGCAGATCGCCCCCCTCGGTGCGGTAGAGGCCGCCGCTGTTGCCGGCCGCCACGACGATCGCGCGCCCCGGGTGCGCCGCGCCGACGAGCGCGGCGAGGCCACGCTCGAGCGCCGAGGTGCCGTCGTGCGGACCGAAATCGCCGCCGAGGCTCACGTTGACCACCGCGGGCAACCCCATCACCGCGGCGCGATCGAACACGAAGCGCGCGCCGGTCACGATGTCCGCGTCGTGCACGCTCTCGGTCGCGTCGTGCGTCACGCGCGCGACGACCAGGCGCGCGCCGGGCGCGTTGCCGACGTACTTCGCGGTGGCGGCCTTGCCCCCGTCGCCCGCGGCGATCGACGCGACGTGCGTGCCGTGGCCGACCTCGTCGCGCGGCGGCGGCGTGGCGCCCCCCGACGCGATCGCGGCGTCGATGTCGGCGGCGTCGAACACCGCGCACGAGGCCTGCGCCGGGTCGTCGCACCCGAACGCGTGCTCGACCTCGGGGTGCCGACCCGACGGCGGGCGCGACATGTCGAGCAGCCACGCGACGCGCGTCTTGCCCGCCTCGTCGAGGAAATCGGCGTGCGCGGTGTCGAGCCCGGTGTCGACGACGCCCACGACCGCTCCCCCGCCGTCGCTCCCCGTCGCGGCGCGCACGCTCGCGGTGCGGTTGAGCGCGACCGCTCGGTCGAGCAGCGTGTGCATCGGCGGGCGCACGCCGAGGCGCCAGGCCGGGTGCGCCTGCTCGAACGCGAGCACGTCGCCCGGCGCCAGGCGCAGCGTCGCGAGACCGGGCCCGAGCGGCAGAAGCCCGACGCTCGCGGCGTCCACGCCATGGGGCAGCCCTACCAGCATGGGGATACGCCCGGAGGAGTCCGCGAGCGGGTGTCGCCGCACGCCCGACATCGGCGCGAGCACCCGCACGAGATCGGACGCGTGCACCTCGACGTGCTGCTGCTGCGCGCGCGCCGGCGCGCTCACCGCGCCGAGCGCGAGCAGCAGACCGATGCGCGTCGAGCCCCGCACCCTCGCGCCCGTCAGACCGGCGGGACCATGTGCTTCTTCGCGGGCCGCGCCTCGCGCTTCGACTCGTAGCGCTCGAAGCGGCGCGCGACCTCGTGGCGGAGCCGGTGGCTCGGCACGATGGCGTCGATGACCAGCTCGCTCGCGAGCTTGGTGAGGTCGATGTCCTCGCGGTACTCGTCGCGCAGCCGCGCGACGTACGCGTCGCGCTCGGGCCCCGCCGGCACCTCCTGGATCTTGTTGAAGAACACGGCGTTGACCGCGGCCTGCGGGCCCATCACCGCGATCGACGCGCTCGGCAGCGCGAGGCACGCGTCGGGCTCGAACGCCGGGCCGCACATCGCGTAGAGGCCCGCGCCGTACGCCTTGCGCACGACGACCGAGATCTTCGGCACGGTCGCCTCGCTCACCGCGGCGATCATCTTCGCGCCGGCGCGGATGATGCCCTGGCGCTCGACCTTGGTGCCGATCATGAAGCCCGGCACGTCGGCGAGGTAGAGCAGCGGCACGTTGAACGCGTCGCACAGCCAGATGAAGCGCGCCGCCTTGTCGGCGCTGTCGACGAAGAGCACGCCCCCGAGCCACTTGGGCTGGTTGGCGACGATGCCGACGGTGCGCCCCTCGATGCGCGCGAAGCCGGTGAGCATCTCGCGCGCGAACAGCGCCTTGATCTCGAGCCAGCTCCCCTCGTCGATGAGGGCGTCGACGACGCGCATCATGTCGAACGACTTGTTCTCGTCCACCGGGATGACCTGCTCGAGCGGCAGCATGCCCGCCTTGGGGGCGCCCGCGGGCAGCCGCGGCGGCGCCTCGTCGTGGCGCGACGGCAGGTAGCCGAGGTAGCGCCGCGCCCACGCGATCGCGTCGTCCTCCGTCTTCACGAGCACGTCGCCGCAGCCCGACACCGAGCAGTGCATCTTCGCGCCGCCCATCTCCTCGAGCGTGACCTTCTCGCCGATGACCATCTCGGCCATGCGCGGCGAGCCGAGGTACATGCTGGCGTTGCCCTCGACCATCACGACGACGTCGCAGAACGCGGGGATGTACGCGCCGCCGGCCGCCGACGGCCCGAACAGCAGGCAGACCTGCGGCACCTGCCCCGAGAGCCCGACCTGGTTGTAGAAGATGCGCCCCGCGCCGCGCCGGCCGGGGAACATCTCGACCTGGTCGGTGATGCGCGCGCCGGCCGAGTCGACGAGGTAGAGCAGCGGACAGCGCATGTCGCGCGCCGTCTCCTGGATGCGCAGGATCTTCTCGACCGTGCGCTTGCCCCACGAGCCGGCCTTCACGGTCGAGTCGTTGGCCATCACCGCGACGGTGCGCCCCTCGACCGTGGCCAGGCCCGTGATGACGCCGTCGGCGGGCAGCTCGGCGTCGAGCGCGTTCGCCATCTCGGCGTCCTCGACGAACGAGCCCGCGTCGGCGAGCCGCGCGATGCGCTCGCGAGCGAAGAGCTTGTGCTGCTCGGCGTTCTTCTGGTGGTAGCGGGGGGCGCCCCCCTTCTCGATCTCCGAGAGGCGCGCTTCGAGCTTCTGGTCGGGCGACATGGCGCGCGGACTCTACGGCAGATCGCGCGGCCTTGGGAGCGCGACGAGGCCTCGCCCTTTCGCGACGGGCCGAGGCGGCGGACAATGCGCGCATGGTCATCGACTTGAGCAGGATCGTGGGCGGCGCCATCGTCGTCACGGTGCTCGGAGCCAGCGCCTGGTACTTCCTGCTCGGCCCCGGCAAGGACCAGCCGAGCGTCACCGACCTCATGGTCAACGTGACGGGCTCCGACGAGGCGAAGGCGTTCCTCGCGCGGGCGCGCAGCGTCGCGAGCGGCGACACCCTCGACGCGGCGACGGACAAGATGGGCGTCAAGTGGACGACCATGCGCGGCAACGCGGCGACCACCGAGTACCAGTGGGCCGGGCCCGGGGTGAAGCTCTCGGTCTCGGTCGACAACGCGCGCAGCGAGGTGCGCGAGGTGAAGGTCGAGTGACGCGCCAGGGTGCGCGCTCGGTCACCTGCGCGCGACGAGCGTGCGCGCGGCGCGCTCGAGGTCGGCCGCCGAGCGCGCGTCGAGCACGTCGTCCACGCGCGCAGCGAAGCGCGCCATCGCGCTGTCGCCCACGCCCCACTGCGCGCGCGGCTCGGGGCAGAGCCAGACCACGCCGCGCGCCCGCATGCGCAGCCGCTCGATCACCTCGGCGCCGTCGGGGCGGTAGTTGGTGCGCCCGTCGCCGAGGATGACGAGCGTCGTCCTCGCGTCGATCGCGTCGGCGTAGCGACGCTCGAACGCCGCGAGCACGCGACCGTAGCTCGAGCCGTCCGCCATCGGCACGCTCGAGCCGTCGCACGCGCGCGCCAGCGCGAGGTGCACCGGCTCGGTCGCGAACAGCCGCGTGACCTCGCCCACCTCGCCGACGAAGACGAAGCTGCGCGTGCGGTCGAAAAGCTCCTGCACCGCCCAGACGAACTCGAGCATGAAGCGCGACGCGGTGCGGACCGAGTCGCTCACGTCGCACAGGATGACGAGGCGAGGCTTGTCGCGCCGCGCGTCGCGGCGCGCGGGGCGAAACGGCACGCCGGCGGTGGCGGCGCTCGCGCGCAGCGTGCGGCGCACGTCGAAGCGCCCCTTGCGCGCGTGGCGCTCGCGCACGCGCGCCGCGCCCCGCAGCCTCTCGGCGAACCGCCGCACCGCGACGCGCACCTCGTCGAGCTCGCGATCGGTGAGCGCGACGAAGGGCACCTCCTCGAGGCGGCGCGCGCTCGCGCGGTCGACGTCCACCCCGGAGCGGGCGCGCAGCGTCGCCTCGACGTGGGCCCGCACGCGCGCGCGGCCACGATCGAGCTCGGCGTCGAGCGCATCGGCGAGCGCGTCGCCCCGTTCGGCGCCGAGCGCGTCGCGAAGGCGCGCGCGGAGGGCCGCGGCGACGGACGACGCGCGGGTCAAGCCGACGCGATCGAGCAGCTTGTGGGCGAAGAAACCCGTCTGCAAGGCGTGCGTCATCGGCGCGAGCGCGCGCCGCGCGCCCGCGGTCGCCAGCAGGTAGTCGAGCTCGCTCGCCCCACCGACGAGCCCGCCGAGGGAGGGCCCCGCCCCCTCGTACGCCGAGGCCTCGATGAGCTCGCGCAGCAGCGCCACGTCGGCGGGGTCGAAGCCCCGCGCGAGGATGCGATCGTAGAGGTCGCCCGCGAGCCGCAGGTCGGTCGCGAAGAAGGCGTCGAACGCCGCGTCGAACGCCGCGCGATCGCGGCGCTGCCCGACCACGACCACCGCGATCGCCTCGCGCAGCACCGCTCGGTCGTCGAACCCGAGCCGCGCCACGACGCGCGCGACGTCGAGGGCCTGCGGCGTCGCGAAGGCGAGCCCCGCGCGCCGCAGGGACCAGAGCAGATCGTCGACGACCCCGAGCACCCGCCGCCTCGACCGTCAGGGGGCAGGCTCGGCGAGCAGCCGCGCGATCAGCGCCTCGGTGCGGCGCTCGACCTCGCCGTCGAAGCCGACGACGACCTCGCGCACCACGCCGCGCCGATCGATGACGTAGAGGGTCGGCAGCGAGGTCACGCCGTACGCGCGCTGCACACCGTTGGTCGCGTCGGACGCGACCGCGTAGCTCATGCCCATCGCCGCCGCGCCCGCTCGTGCCTCTTCGGGAGACTCGTCGGTGATGCCGACGACCGACAGCCCCGCGTCGTGAAAGCGCGCGTGCCACTCCGAGAGGCGCGGCGCGATGGCCCGACAGGCCCCGCACCAGGTCGCCCAGAAATCGAGGACGACGACGCGACCGCGCAGCGCCGCGAGCGACGCGGGCGCCTCCCCGGCGACGGGCGCGAGCCCCGACCAGGCGGGCGCCGCGCGACCGACGCGGTCCTGGCGCAGCACGTCCTGCGTGGCCGGCATGGCCGCGAGCACGATGCGCGCCTTGGCGCGCCCCTCGCCTCGCTCGACCACGACCTCGACGACGTCGCCGACCGAGTGGGCGCGCACGGCGCGGATCACCTCTTCGGGCGTCGTCACGCCGGCAGCGTCCACCTCGACGATGACGTCGGCGTCGCGAAGACCGGCGCGCTCGGCGGGCGAGCCGTGCACGACGTGGCGCGCCCGCGCGTGCGCGGGGCTGCCCGGCGTCGCCTCGAGCTCGATGCCGAGCCAGGGGCGGGCGCGCGGGGGCGTCGCCCCAGCTTCACCGCTCGCGACCACGAGGCCGGCGGTCGCGAGCGCGCCGACGATGCGCGTCGCGCGGAGCGTGGAGGCGAGGGCGCGACGCATGGGATCGATGTAGCATCGTGGCGCTGCGCCCGCGGGCTGTCGAGCCCCCGCGGCCCCCCTCGCCATGCCCAACGCCGCCCGCCTCTGGCTCTCGTGCGCCGCGATCTTCGCCGTGGGCGGGTGCGCCGGCGCGGCGCCGCTCCCCGCGACGGTGGGCTCGAGCCACACCGCGCGCGAGGCCGACGCCTCCGCCCCCGGCGCGGCCGAGCGACCGCGCTGGGAGCACGCCGACGAGGCGCCGACGTGGCCTCGCGTCGGCGCTGCCTGGTTCGCGTCGCGCGGCCATTTCGTCGGGACGCGAACGGCGGAGGTGCACGTCGCGCCGCTCGGCGAGGCCGGCTACGCGGCGCTCTCGCCCGCGACCGAGCTCGCGGCCGGGACGGTCGTGGCCGAGCTCACGCGCGACGCCGCGCGCGCGACCCCAGGACCCACGCTCGTCATGGTGCGGCGCGAAGCGGGCTACGACCCCGAGGGGCACGACTGGGAGTACGTCGTGGTCGACTCCGGCGGTCGCGTCGAGGCGCGCGGCCCGCTGCCCGCGTGTCGCCGCTGCCACGCCGAGGCTCCGTCGCGCTTCCTCTTCGGTGCCCCGCGAGAAGCGCCGCCGGCGCCACAAAAGACGAACGCGGCGTCATCGCCGGGATGAAGCCGCGTACGCCGGAATCTCGAAGCGACCGTGAGCGAATCGAGTCAGGGCGCGAAGGAAGAAGAGAAGCGAAGCGAAGCAAGCGCCCCCGCCCGTGGGAGGGGGTGGAACGTCTCGGTGGGGCCGTTCCAAGCCCAAGCAGCAAGCAACTCAAGCGTCCGACCCGCACTCTCCGGGGCGAACGCAGACTGACTAAGCACCCACCGTGCCACCTTCGCTGCGAGACCCGTTTCACATGTTCTTTCCGCACGTTGCGGGCGCAGTAGGCTGAGCATCCGCCCGGCGCGCCCCCGCCAGGGAAACTGCCCATGACATCGCTGTCACGGGCCGCCTTCCGGTCTGCACCCGTTGCGCAGCGCTCGAGGGGGCGCGATGCGATTTTCGCCCCCCGATGCACGCATCGGCTTGACACTCGACCCGTTTGGCGATTGATTGCCGACCCCACGCAACTGGCGTGGCTTGCGCCCATAGCTCAGCTGGATAGAGCACCGGTCTACGGAACCGGTTGTCGGAAGTTCGAATCTTCCTGGGCGCGCTGAACGGCTTCGTCGGACCTCTCGAGCCGACCCCCAGCGCGCAGACCGCGCCTCTCGCTTGCGCGACCGGCGCGGCAGCCTCCTCTCCCCGCGCCCAAGCGCCCCTGCCCCGCGTCCGAGCATGATCGACGACGACCTGCGGTGGATGCGACTGGCGCTCGACGAGGCCGACGCGGCCGCTCAGGCGGGTGACGTCCCGGTCGGGGCCGTCGTCGTCGGCGCCGACGGTCGTCTGCTCGGCGTCGGGCGCAACCGCCGCGAGATCGACGGCGATCCGACGGCGCACGCCGAGGTCGTCGCGCTGCGCATCGCCGCGCGCGCGCTCGGCACGTGGCGCCTCGAGGGGGCCTCGCTCTTCGTCACGCTCGAGCCCTGCCCCATGTGCGCCGGGGCGCTGGTCAACGCGCGGGTCGCGCGGGTCGTCTGGGGCTGCGACGACCCGAAGGCCGGCGCCGTGCGCTCGCTGTTCGCGCTCGGGTCCGACCCGAGGCTCAACCACCGGTTCACGTTCACCGCCGGCGTGCTCGCCGACGAGGCGGCGGCCAGGCTTCGCGCGTTCTTCGCCGCACTGCGCGCCGCCGGCGAGAAGTGACCCGCCTCACGGCGCCTCGATCGGCGGAGGCTCCCACCCCTCGGGGCCACCGGCAGGGGGCTCGATCGTGGGAAGGGGCGCGTCGGGCTGCGCCTGGCCGAGCACGACGTTCTCGGCCAGCCCACGCTGCAACGCGGCGTCGTCGATGCGCCCACGCTCGCGCATCAAGCGCATGAGGCGGCGCAGGTAGTCCGCCCAGCGCGGCGAGAGCTTCCCGTCGGGCATGAAATAGTGCCGCTTCGGGTTCGGCAAGATCGACGCGAGGTAGAGCGCCTGCGACACCGAGAGATCGCGCGCCGACTCGTGAAAATAGCGCTCCGCAGCGGGACCGACGCCGTAGACCATCGGGCCCAGCTCGACCAGGTTCAGGTAATATTCGAGGATCTCGTCCTTCGTGAGCGCCTGCTCCAGGTACATCGTCAGCAGCGCCTCCTGCAGCTTGCGGGCGAGCGTCTTGTCGCGGTCCAGCCAGAGGTTCTTCGCGAGCTGCATCGAGAGGGTGCTCGCGCCACGCACGAAGCGCCCGACGCGCACGTCCTCGCGCAGCGCCGACTCGATGGCGCGCGTGTCGAAGCCGCGGTGCCGCCGGAATCCGCCGTCCTCGGTCGTCATCACCGCGGCCTCGGCGAACGGCGAGATCGCGCCGAAGGGGACCCACCCGGCGCTCCCGGGACCGGCCACGATCTCGACCTTGGCGCCGTCGGGGCCGTAGACGAGGTGCCGGAAGGGGCCTCGCAGCCTCTCGACGTCGAGCTCGGGCGGAACGCCCGCGACGCGGCAGCCATGCTCGGGCTCGAGCTCCAGGCGCATCTCGTCGAGGTGGCGCGTGTCGAGCGTCAACGCCCCGCGCAGCGCGTACGTCCCGGCCAGCGTCATGCCGGCGACCCGCCCGAGCAACCCCGGGGGCAACGACCCGAGCATCGCGTCGCAGCTGCCGAGCGGCACCGCGAACGCTCCCTGCACACGAGCCTCCCCCTCGCCGGGGCGGTCCAGCGTGCCGTGGGCGGTCAGGCCAATCGCGCCCCAATCGACCTCGCCGTCTGCGAGATCGACGTGGCTGCCGTCGGTTCGCGCGCTCCCGCGGGCACGAAGCGCAAGCTCGACGCCGCGCACCGCCTCCCCCGACAATCGAGCATCCTCGAACGACAACCCGCGCAACCGCGCGTCGCCGTCGAATTCGACCAACTGAGCGTCAGCCGAGAGGACCGCCCGCGCGTGCACCTCGAGCGTGGCCCGCGCCACGTCGACGAGCCCGGCGTCCCGCTCGTGGATCCCGAGCGCCGCGAGCGCGATCGGCCCCCCGCGCACGTCGAGCCGTACCGGCAGCGGCTCGAGCGGCAGCTCGAGCGAGCCGGTCAGCGGCGTGGCGCCCGCAGGGCCCGACCCCGCCGTAAAGGCGACCCGCGCAACACCCGCGCGCCGAGTGAAAGTGAGCTTACCCGGCCCGACATTCAACGCCGTCGCCCCACGGCGCAACGCAGCGCTCGCCCCGGCGACCTCGACGTCAGCCTCCTCCGCCGTCGTCGCTGCGACGAAATGCCGCAGCGCGGTGACCAAGACCCCCACGTCGGTCGCCCCGCCAGCCTCGCGCGGCAAGTCTGCTCGACTGGAGACGCCGTCCCCAGCCGCCATCGTCGCGTCGAGCGACGCCGCGCGCGCTCGGGTGAGCCGGGGGCCCTCTGGGGTACGCAGGAAATCGACCGACGCACCGCGAAGCTCCAGGCGATGACCGCCATAGCCAATGCCGACCGACCCCGCCTCCAACGCGAGGCGCTCGTCCGTCGAATGGCCTCCGACGGCGAACGCCGTCCAGCCTCCGCCGGCCACGGGA
>CAITLX010000518.1 GCA_903893335.1 uncultured delta proteobacterium
CAGCGTGAAGCGCGGCCACCCCGCCACGCCGATGGCGCGCAGCGCCGGCACCTGCGCCACGACCTGAAGCGCGCCGCCGACGAGCGCGCCCGCCGCGAGCGCGAGCAGCCGGTCGTGCCCGTGCGCGGCGAGCCACGCCGGAAGGCCGAACGCGCACACGATGAAGGCGACGTTGAGCAGCCCCGGCGCGAACGCCGCGGCCGCGAAGCGCCCCCAGGTGTTGAGCGCGGCCATGCCGAGCGCGGCCGACCCCATGAACAGCAGGTAGGGAAACACCCACCGCGTGAGCGACACGGTGCGCTCGAAGGCTCCGCCGGCCCGCTGGTGCAGCCCCCCCGCGAACAGCTCGACGAGCTGGGGCGCGAAGGCGATGCCGGCCACGCAAGCGAGGACGAGCGCGACGAGCGACACTCCCCGCATGCGGCGCAGGAACAGGCGCGCGGCGTCGTCCCCCTCGCGCGCGCGCACCTCGGCGAGCACGGGCACGACGGCGCTCGACATCGCCCCCTCGGCGAGCAGCTGCCGCAGGGCGTTGGGGATGGTGAAGGCGACCCAGAACGCGTCGGTCTCGCCCCGCCCGAACAGCGCGGCGAGCGTCTGGTCGCGCACCAGCCCGAGCACGCGCGACAGCAGCGTGCCCGCGCCCACGACGCCTGCGCGCCGCGCGAGGGCGGAGCGCTCGGCGGCGCCTGCCGCCCGCGACTCGTCGGTGGGCCCGCCGGGGCTCGTCATGCGCGCCTTGTACCGCGGGGCGCGGCGGCCGACCCTTTTTCGGCAGCGCCGCGCCGGCCTCGACCCGGCTCAGAGCCGATCGAGCTCGGGGCGCTCGTCGGCGCGCTCGGGCGGGACGCACGCGTCGCAGCGGCAGAGCGCGCGCACGTAGCGGTAGGTGTAGATGCCCGACTCGTGGCCGTCGCCCCACGTGAAGCGCAGCGCGTAGTTGCCGACCTGCCCGAGGTCGCGCAGCTCGAGGTCGCCGCCGGGGCGGAAGCGCGGCTCGAGCTCGCCGCCGGGCACGAAGCGGATGGTGCCGCTGTGCCCCTGGCACCCGGCGCAGGGGCAGTACCCGCGCAGAAGCTCGTGGGGGTAGATGCCGCGGTGGCCGTCGGCGAACTGCACCTCGAGCACGCGCGCGTTGCGCGGGGCCTTGACGAGGGTCGGCGTGGTGCGGGGGTCGGTGGCCATGCGAGGTGCCCGGAGGATGGGACGGCGGGCGCGACCTGTCGAGCCGTCACGCTTCGAGGCCCGCGTGCGTCGCGAGCACCTCGTCGACGAGCGCGAACGCGAGGGCCACGTCGCCGTCGACCAGCGTCGCGTCCTTGCCAGCCGCCGCTGCGACGAGCCGCACGCGCGCGTCGGCTGGCACCACGCGACCGCTGCCGCCGCAGGCGCGGCAGAGCAGCCCCCCGCGCGCCGCGTCCACGAACGCCGCCCGCTCGGCGCCGCACGCCCTGCCGCACCGGACGCACGACTCGAGCTGGAGCCCCCAGCCGAGGGCGACGAGGATGCGCAGCCCGCTCGCGGCCAGGTGCGTGCGCGGCGCGACCGCGTCGGTGCGGTCGTCGAGGTGGTCGAGTAGATCGACGACCTCGGCCCATAGCTCGGGCTCGGGCTTGCGCGGGGGCGCGGCGCGGCGCACCCAGCGCAGCGCGTGCCCGGCGGCGTCGAGGCGGTCGAGGTCGGTCGTCAGGAAGGTGCGCGCGCGCAGCACGCGCGCGTCGTGCAGGGTCGCGAGATCGCTGCCCGGGCGCTCGTCGAGCTCGACGCGCACGCCGTGCACCGGCTCGAGCGCCCCTCCGAGCCGCTTGCCCGACCTGCGCGCGCCGCGCGCCATGGCCGAGACGCGGCCGAGCGTCTCGGTGAACAGCGTGACGACGACGTCCGCCTCACCGTAGGGCACCAGGCGTACGACGAGCGCGTCGGTGGCGACGCGCGTGTGCGCGACGCGGCTAGCCGTGGAGGACCTGCGACGCCGCGGCCCGCTGCGAGAGCTCGGCGGGCATGTCGTGGCCGCGCGGCTTGAGCATGATGGAGATGGCGAGCGTGAAGAGCACGAGCAGCACGACGAACGCCACGGCGACGCCGAACCGGGCGCCCTTCGTCTTCTGGATGGGCGAGGTCATGGGCATGGGCGTCACCCACGCCACGCGGCGGCTGGCCGTGTAGCGCGCGAGCACCTCGTCGGGCGCCGCCGCGACCGACACCGCGTAGGCGCGCAGGAAGCCGCGCACGAAGACCTCGCCGGGGAGATCGTCGAAATGATCGCGCTCGATGCGCTCGAGGCTGGGCACGGGGATGCGTGTCGCGCGCGACACCTCCTCGATGCTCATGGAGCGCTCCTCGCGCTGCCTCCGAAGGTATTTGCCGATCGTTTCCATGGTCACCTCGCGCGCCCGTCTCGCCTCAGCAGTCCGACGCGCGGAGACGCGCGGCGCAGCTCTCGCCTGCCGTCGTCTCGACGCCGAGCTGCTTGCAGCGCTCCCAGTCGTCGCGTGCCTCGGGGCACTTCTTCGCCTTCGCCAGCACCCGGCCGCGCGCCTCGAGCGCGTCCTGCATGGTGCGGCACCCTGCCTGCTCCGTCTCGAGCGCTCGCGTGAGCGCCTCGCGTGCTGCGCCGAGGTCGCCCTTCTTCTCGTAGGCGAGCCCCAGCCTGAAATTGCCGACGCAGAACGCCGGCTGCGCGGCGATGCTGCGGCGCAGGGCCTCGACGGCGTCGTCGACCTTGCCGACCTCGAGGTAGGCCCAGCCGAGGTTGCCCCAGGCCGTCCACGGCGTGACGTAGAGGATGTCGCGCGTGAGGGGCTCGAGCACCACGACGGCCTCGGCGGCGCGCTTCTCGTGGATGAGCACGACCCCGAGGGTGTTGGTGGCCTCGCGGAAGTCGGGCTTGAGCTTGAGCGCGATGCGCGCGTGCTTCTCGGCGAGCGGCAGCCGGCACTCGAGCTGCGAGCGGGCGCAGAAGCCGAGGTAGACCAGGGCGGCCAGGTGCTGGGCCTCCTGGTTCTCGTCGTTGAGGTCGATGGCCTTCTGGACGCGCTCGAGCGCCTGGCGAAGCTCGCCGCGCCCGAGGAAGTCGGCGCCGAGGTCCATCTCCGCGATCGACTGGCGGTCCGGGTCGACCGCCGCGCGGCGGGCGCTGGACGCGCAGGCACCGAGGCCCCCCGCCGTGACCGCCAGAAGCGGCCCGACGACCCATGCGCGCACGCGGGCCCAGCGTTGGGCACGGTCGGCTTTCGGATCGTGGCAGGCGAACGGCATCGGTGGGATCGTCCCGGTAGACTCCTGGACAGCGAAAAAGAGACGATGCGTTGCGAGGGTCGGGAGACGGTCCCTGTGACCCAGCGGCACACCGTAAGCGTGCGGAGGGCATAACCTGCGGCCCCCCACCCGTCAACGGTGTAATTCTTGCGGCCATCGGGGCACCCGACGTACCCTGCGCGGCGCCCGCGCCTGCGTGCAAAGCGCTCTGCGCGCGACCGCGGCTACGGCGCGCGAGGGGGGTGGATGTCGGGGGGGCGCACGTAGCAGGGCTCGAGCGCGTCGAGGTCGTCGGCGCCGCGAAGAGCCAGCAGTTCGGCCGCGATTCGCGCGATCGTGGCCGCGTCGGGGAGCGCGTGCGCGCCGCCCTCCGTCAACACGCTGACGCCCGCGCCCAGGTCGCCAAGCTCGCCCGCGACCTCGCCGACGACGACGCAGGGGCGCCCGAGCGCCGCGAGCGCGCGGGCGACCTCGCCGCGCCGGACGTGGGCCGGCGGGTGACACTCCCCGCCCCCGCCGTCGTACGCCGCCCAGAAGACCTCGTCCTTGCGGGCGTCGATGAGGGCGACGACGAGCGCGTCGGGGGGCTGCGCCGCCGCCACTGCCATCGCGCGCAGGCTGCCGACGCCGACGAGCGGGACGCCGAGGCCGAGCGCCATTCCCTTGGCGGTCGCGAGCGCGACGCGCACCCCGGTGAACGACCCAGGGCCGAGCCCGCAGCCGATGAGGTCGACCGAGGCCTTGGCCCAGCCGGCCTCGGCGAACGCCTGGTCGACCAGGCCCATCAGGCGCTCGGCGTGCTCGGAGGGGACGTCGTGGCGGGCCGAGGCGACCAGGCGGCCGTCCTCGACGAGGGCGACCGAGCCGCAGCGGGTCGAGGTGTCGAGGGCGAGCACGCGCACGGCTCGCGGAACCTACGCGGCGGCGCAGCGGGGGTAAAGTAGGCGCGTGAGCCGCGAGCCCGGACCCTTCTTCGCCGTCGGCCCCGACCGCGTGCGCCTGCTGCGCGACGGCGCCGAGGCGTTTCCGGCGATGCTCGAGGCCATCCGGCGGGCCGAGCGCGAGGTCGTGCTCGAGATGTACTGGATCGGCGCGGATCGCACGGGCCACGCGTTCCTCGACGCGCTGGTCGAGCGCGCGCGGGCGGGGGTCGCGGTGCGCGTGCGCTACGACGCCATCGGCAGCATGGGCTTGCCCGCGTCGTTCTTCCGCCCGCTGCGCGCAGCCGGCGGCGAGGTCGCGGTGCACGCGCCGCTCGCGATCGTGCGCCCGCGCTGGGGGGTGCCGCGCGCGGCGTTCCGCGACCACCGCAAGATCCTGGTCGTCGACGGCCTCACGGGCTTCACCGGCGGCATCAACCTGGGGGACGACTGGGGCGAGGTCGAGCACGGGGGCCACGACTGGCGCGACGACGCGATCGAGGTGCGCGGCCCCGCAGCGCGCGAGCTGCGGGCGCTCTTCTTCGAGTCGTGGCGGCCGCGCTGGCCGGGCGCCGCGCCGACCCCCGACGACGTCGAGCACGTGCGGAGGATGCCCACCGGGCCCGTGCGGGTGCTCACCACGACGCGCCGGCACGGCCCCGCCCGCTCGCTGCGCAAGCAGTACGTAGGCGCGGTGCGCGGGGCCCAGCGCAGCATCGACATCGCCAACGCGTACTTCGTGCCCGACGTCCCGGTGCTGCGGGCGCTGCGCCACGCGCGCCGCCGCGGGGTCGAGGTGCGCGTGCTCGTGCCCGCGCAGAGCGACCTCTGGGTCGTCTCGGCCGCGACGCGCGGCGTGGTCGGCGCGCTGCTTCGCCGCGGCATCCGCGTCTTCGCCTACGAGGGGCGCGTCCTGCACGTGAAGACGGCCATCTTCGACGACCGGCTCGCCACCGTCGGCAGCTGCAACCTCGACGTACGGTCGTTTCGCTACAACCTGGAGTGCAACGTCGCGGTCGAGGACGAGACCTTCGCGCGCCACGTGCGCGCGTCGTTCGAGCGCGATCTGGCCTCGTCGCGCGAGATCACGCTCGAGTCGTGGCGCGAGCGCCCCTTCGGCGACCGCGCGCTGGCCTGGGCAGCGTGGTCGCTGCGCAAGCTGCTCTGAGGGCGGCGGGGGCTCAGCCGACGGGCGTGGCAGGACGCTCGCGCAGGGGCGCGCGGGGTGCCATCGGCAGCGTGGACTGGAAGACCCGCAGGCGCTCGACGATGGAGGGCACGGCGACCGGGAAGGTCATGTGGCCGCCGGGGATCCAGAGGATGGGGGGCTCGCCCCACGCCTTCCACTGGCGCTCGACGGCGCGCGCGCCGACGTACATGTCGTCCTTCGCGGCGACCCAGAGCTGACGCTCGCGCGGCAGGCGCGGCGCGAACGAGCCGATGCCGATGCGGCGGAAGACCTCGGCGCGCGCGGCGCGGTCGAGGCCGAAGCGCTCGAGGTCGGCCTTCATGCGCCAGAGGATGGGGGCGTTCTCGACGGCGTCACCGAGGTCGAGGTGGCCGATGATGGGGACGATCCAGTCGGGCGTGGGCTCGACGCAGGCGAGCAGCATCGTGATGGAGCCGCCGAGGCTGATGCCGCTGACGCCGATGTCCTCGTAGCCCTGCGCGCGAAACCATCGGATGGCCGAGCGCACGTCGAGCACCGACTGGCGCACGGCCTCGAGGCTGCGCACCAGATCGGCGCTCCAGAAATACTCGCCGTGGAAGAGCGAGCCGCGCGGGTTGCGCCGCCCGTGGAACGGCAGCTGGATGTGGGCGGCGTCGACGTCGAGCTCGCGCGAGAGCACGGGCAGGAGCGTCGTCTCCTCGATGATGGGGCCGGGCTCGAGCCAGCCGTGGACGTAGAGCAGGATGCGCTTGCGAGGCGCGCGGCGGGGGTGCATCCACCGCAGGTGCACGGTGTGGTTGACGGCGTAGTCGCGGTCGTGGCGCAGGCGGTAGCGCGCGCAGAGCGGCACGTGTTCGCTCGCGAAGGTGACCGACTCGACGACCCGCGAGAACGTCGGGTACGAGCTGCGCCGGTGCGCCTGGGGCGTGCGCGTGGGCGCCGGGAACAGGTCGTCGGCCTCGCGGTCGAGGTACGGCCCGAGGTCCGCCGAGGTGTCGTGCTCGACGCCCCGCACCCCGTGCAGGAGTCGCGACATTCCGCCGACGACGCCGTCGACCAGCCAACCGATCTTCATCGTCATGAGGTTACCGCACGCCGTAGAGCGCCACGGCGACTTCTGCCACGCCGTCGCGCCGGACGAAATGGCAGGCGTCGGCGCCGAGGATCCACGCCGACACGAGCGCGAGCCGGAAGGCGGAGTCGGGGGGCACGCTGAGCTGCGCCACGCGCAGGGCGTCGAGCTCCCAGTTGGTGCCGGTGAGGGCGAGCTTCTCGGAGCCGGCGCGCAGCGCGGGCGACCAGTCGTCGACCGCCCAGCCCCAGCGCCACACGCCGGTGCTCGCGACGTAGGTGGCGACGGCGTCGCACGTCCAGCGCAGCCCTCCGGGGAACTCGATGGCGCGGTCGCGCGTGACGAGAATACCCGGGCCGAGGCCGGCGATGGCGCGCTCGAACGCGGACTGCTTCTCCCCGAGCAGCCCCTGGGCGCGGTGCATGGCCTTGGCGAGGTCGTGCTGGCCGAGCGAGGGGCTCGCGACGGTGGGCCCCGCCTGCCCGTCGGGGGCGAGGTTGGCGAAGTCGGCGTGCGGTCGCGGCGGCGGGGGCGTGAAGGCGTGATCGGCCGCGGGGTGGGCCGAGGCGTGGCGCACGACCTCGGGGGGCGCCGACGCCCTGGGCGCGACCGCGGGGGGCGCTGGGGCCTGGGTCGGGCGCTCGAGCAGCGAGAGCGGTCGCGCGAGCGGGATGCCGGTGCCGACCTCGAGCC
>CAITLX010000519.1 GCA_903893335.1 uncultured delta proteobacterium
AGGCGAAACGACGTGATGGCGAAGAAGGGCGTGACGCCCCAGCGCGCGCCGTCGAGCCCCTCGGCCTCGATCGCGACCGAGGCCTCGGTGCGCGCCGTGGTGATGCCCTGCGCCGCGACGGAGGGGTCGGCGTAGCGATCGCCGAAGGCGACGAGCCCCGCGTCGAGGTCGTCCTGGCGCACCACGCCGAGCAGGCCCGAGCGCGCTGCGTGCGCGGCGACGTGCCAGGTGGCGCGCGCGCGCGCCCCGAGCGCCACGACCTGCTGCGCGACGCCGCTGCCGAGCCGGTAGCTTCGCCCCGCGCCGTCGCCCGACGAGCGCGCGTACGCGAACGCGCCGAACGTCTCGTCGGCCTCCCCCTCGGGCGCCCACACCGCCGAGAGGCGCGCGGTGCCGTACTGCCCGAGCGAGCCCGACACGCGCGTGCCGCGCTCGGCCACGCCGAGCTCGTACGAGACGCTCCCGGCGACCGCGTACTCGCCCTGTCGCGGGTCGAACGGCCCGGGGCGCAGCCGCACGCGCAGCACCGTCTCGGGGAGGATGCCGCGCTGCTCGGCGTAGCCATGCGCGTGCACGTGGCCCGGCTGGTTGAGGGGGATGCCGCTCGACACCACCTCGAGGTCGCGCCCGTGCTCGGCGTCGAAGCCGCGCAGAAACAGCTCGGGCGGCCCGATCGGCCCCTCGGGCTGGCTGACGTAGACGCCGGGCGCGGACGACAGCAGCTCGACCGCGGTGGCGCGCGGCGCGCTCGCGAGCAGCTTCGCGTCGACCGTCACGTCGCCCGCGGTGCGCGTCGGCTGCGGCAGCTTGCCGACCACGGTCACCTCGATGGGCGCCGGCGTCGGCGGGTGGTCGTGGCGGTGCACGTCGGTCACGCCACCGGCGATGCCCGGCACCTCGGGCGCGGCGTCGGGGCCGGGCGCCGAAGCGGGAGGAGAGGCAGGCGCGGCGGCGGCGCGCGCGGGCTCGGCAGGCGCGTGATCGCCCGGCGGCGCGAAGTGGAACGGCACGCGGATGCGGCTCGCGATCGGCGTGCCGTCGCGGCGCGCGGGCTCGAGGCGCCACTGGCGCACGGCGGCGATGGCGGCCTCGTCGAGGCCGTGGCCCCCGGGCTCGACCACGCTCACGTCCCCCACCGTGCCGTCGGCCAGCACCGTGACGAACAGCACGACGATCGCGTCGTGCCCCTCGTGCAGCGCCCGCTCGGGGTAGACGGCGTCGACGTGTCGCACGACGCGCGGCGGCGTCACCACGCCGGGGCCAGCGTCCGCGCGCGCGGCGCTCGACGCGAGCAGCACGGCCAAGAGCAACCGGAGGCGGCCCGGAGAAACCATGGCCGCTGGTTAGAATAAGTTATACCGCGCTGTCAAGCGGGCCGACGCCCCTGGCCGCCCACGAAATGGCGCACGAAGTTGCGCAGGAGCTCGGCCGAGAGCGGCGTCTCGACGACCTGCGCCACGAGCGCGTCCGCGTCGAGCCCCTCGGCCACGACCGCCCCTCGGCGCACCGCGAGGTAGCCGCGCATCTTCGCCGCGCAGATCTCGGGGTGGAACTGCACGCCCCGCACGCGGGGCGCGAAGGAGAGCACCGCGTGCGACTCGAGCGCCGTCGTGGCGACGGAGCGCGCACCCGGGGGCAGCGCCGCGACGGTGTCGAGGTGCGTGGCGTTGACGACGAACCTCGGCGGCAGCCCCTCGAACAGCAGGTCGTCGGCGGCGACGGTGAGCTCGACGCTGCCGATCTCGCGCCCGCGCGGGTTCTTCTGCACCTCGCCGCCGAGCGCCTGCGCGAGCAGCTGGTGGCCGAAGCAGATGCCGAGCACGGCCGCGCCAGCCTCGACCGCGTCGCGCAGCCAGCGCTCGGTGTCGAGCATCCACGGCGCGCGCTCGGTCACGCTCGCCGACGAGCCGGTGACCACGACGCCGGCGTAGGCGTGCACGTCGGGCCACGCGCCCCCGCCGCGCGCGTCGTGCTCGTGCCAGCGCCCCGGCCACGCGTCGCCCGTCGCCTCGGCGATCCAGCGGGCGAACTCGCCGTGGTGCGCGGCCACCTCGGCGACGGCGTCGCCGGTTCGCAGCACGAGCAGCGTGTCGGCGCGGGGGGCCGTCTCGGGTTGGCGCGGCCTCATCGTGGGAGCGGCAGAGGTGTGCCACAGGTCGCGCGGCGTGGCCAAAACCCCGGGCCCGCGCGGTGCTAAGCTCGGGCGCACGTGCAGGCCGAACAGCTCATCCTCCCGTTTCCGCAGCCCGTCGGCGGCGGCGAGCCACGCGCGATCCCGAAGGCGCGTCGCGTCTTCGTCAACCGCAACCTGCGGCTCGCGGGGGTGGACTGGATCGGCTTCGACATGGACTACACGCTGGCCATCTACGACCAGCCCGAGATGGACGAGCTCTCGATCCAGGCCACCGTCCAGAAGCTGGTAGCGCGCGGCTACCCCGAGTGGCTCGCCGAGGTGCCGTACGACACCGAGTTCCCCATCCGCGGGCTGCTCATCGACAAGCGCCTCGGCCACATCCTCAAGATGGACCGCTACAAGGTGGTGCACCGCGGCCACCACGGCTTCGCGCCGCTGCCGCGCGAGACCATCCGTGCGCTCTACCAGCACAAGAAGATGCGCCCGCAGTCGCCGCGCTTCCACTTCATCGACACGCTCTACGCGCTCAGCGAGGCGGCGCTGTACGCGGGCATCATCTCGGCGTTCGAGACGCGCGACCTCGAGCTCGACTTCACCAAGCTCTTCGTCGACATCCGCGAGTCGATCGACGAGGCCCACCGCGACGGCACCATCCTCGACACGGTGCTCGCCGACCTGCCGCGGTTCGTCCAGAGGGACCCGGACCTCGCCGCCACGCTCCACAAGTTCCGCAGCGCCGGCAAGAAGCTCTTCCTCTTGACCAACTCGCGGTGGCCCTACACCGACAAGATGATGACCTACCTGCTCGGCGACGCGATGCAGGAGTACCCCACCTGGCGGCACTACTTCGACATCGCCATCGTCGCCGCGCAGAAGCCCGCGTTCTTCCAGGAGCGCCACCCCATGCTCGAGCGCGCGGGCGACGAGCTCGTGCCCATCACCACGCCGCACCTCGAGCGCGGCAAGGTCTACGAGGGGGGCAACCTGCACGAGCTCGAGGCGCGCCTCGGCGTCACGGGCGACCGCGTGCTGTACGTCGGCGACCACATCTACGGCGACATCCTGCGCTCCAAGAAGGAGTCGGCGTGGCGCACCGCGATGATCATCCAGGAGATGGAGGCCGAGGTCTCCGCGCACGGCGTGTGCGAGGACGACCTGCGCCTGCTCGACCTGCTGGGCGACGCGCGCGGCAAGCTCGAGGACGAGCTTCGCTACGTGCAGGCGCGCTGGAAGGACCTCGGCCGGCGCATCGACGCGGCGAGCGAGAACCCGGACAAGCGCGCGCTCGAGGCCGACCGCGTCCGGGTCAAGCGCGGCGTCGATCGCGTGCGCGGCCTGCTGCGCGAGACCGAGCGCCAGACGATCCTGCTCGAGGCGTCGATCGACCAGCGCTTCCACCGCTACTGGGGGCCCTTGCTCAAGGAGGCCAACGAGAACTCGAGCTTCGGCGACCAGGTCGAGGAGTACGCGTGCGTCTACACCTCGCGCGTCTCGAACCTCCTCGCGTACTCGCCGCTGCAGTACTTCCGCAGTCCCCGCGACCTCCTGCCCCACGAGCTCTGAGCCATGCGCGTGCTCGCCGCCGCCGCCCTCGTCGTCGCGCTCGCCGCCCTCGCCCCGCGGCCCATCGCCGCCGCGCCCAAGGCCCCCGCCGCGGCGGGCCCCTGCCGGCGCGGCATGGTCTCCATCGCCGGCCGCTTCTGCGTCGATCCGTTCGAGGAGAGCACCGAGGAGGCCGTCTCGCGCGGCAAGTGGCGCGCGCACTCTCCGTTCGTCCCCGTCACCGGGCTCGACGTGCGCGCCGTCTCGCGCAAGGGCGTCTTCCCCCAGGCGTACCTGAGCCGCGACGACGCCGACGCGGCCTGCACGCGCGCCGGCAAGCGCCTCTGCTCGGACGACGAGTGGCGCTCGGCGTGCAAGGGCTCGCGCGACGCCAAGTTCCCGTGGGGCGACGAGCGCCACGACGGCTACTGCGCCGACACCCACCGCGTCGCGCCGCTGCCGGTCGTCTTTCCAGGCGTCGCGGCGCCGCTGTTGTACGACTTCGACCGCATGAACGATCCTCGGCTCAACCAGGTGAAGGGCTCGCTCGCTCCGACCGGCACGTACCCCAGGTGCCGCGGCGACGCGCGCGTGTGGGACATGGTCGGCAACCTGCACGAGTGGACGGCCGCCACGACGGGCACGTTTCGCGGCGGCTACTACCTCGACACGACGCTCAACGGCGACGGCTGCGACTACGCGACCGTCGCGCACGACCGCGGCTACCACGACTACTCGATCGGCTTCCGTTGCTGCGCCGACGTGCGCGCGGTGAAGCGATGAGCCCCAAGCCCCGCGCCGCGCTGCGCACCCACCTCGACGACTTCGTCGTCGACGAGCTCCCCGCGTACGAGGCCTCGGGCAGCGGCGAGCACCTGTTCGTCACGGTCCGCAAGCGCGGCGTCAACACCCTCGACGTGCTCGGCGGCTTCGCCGCGGCGCTCGGCGTCGATGCGCGCGCGTCGGGCTTCGCCGGCATGAAGGATCGCCACGCCGTCGCCACCCAGACGTTCTCGTTTCCGTTCCCGCTCCAGCGCGCCGAGAGCGACGCCCGCGCGGTCTCGCTGCCGGGCGTCGAGGTGCTCGACGTGCGGCGGCACGGCAACAAGCTCAAGCCCGGCCACCTGCTCGGCAACCGCTTCACCGTGACCCTGCGCGGCATCGACGCCGCATCCCTCGACGACGTCGCCGCCCGGCTCGCCGCGCTCGCGTCGGGCGTGCCCAACGCGTTCGGCCCGCAGCGCTTCGGCCGCGACGGCGACAACCCCGAGCGCGCGCTGGCCTGGCTCGGCGGGCGCGAGCGCGGTCCGCGCGACCGGCGCGAGCAGCGGCTCCTCTTCTCTGCGTTGCAGGCGCTGCTGTTCAACGAGGTGCTCGCCGAGCGGCGCGCGCGCGGCGACTGGGACAGGCCTCTCGCGGGCGACCTGGTGAAAAAACGTGATACCGGCGGCCTCTTCCTCTGCACCGACGCGGTGGCCGACGGCGAGCGCGCGGCGCGGGGCGAGGTGTCGCCGACCGGCCCGCTGTTCGGCGCGAAGATGCGCCCCGCCGAGGGAGAGCCCGGCGAGGTCGAGCGGCAAATCCTGGCCCGACATGTCGATGCGGCCGAGGCGTTCGAGCGCCACCGCGCGCTCGGCGAGGGCACGCGACGCTCGCTCCGGCTCGTTCCCGACGCCCTGCGGGTGGACCGATTGGCCGACGACCCGTCGGGCCTGCGTACGGAATTCGTGCTACCGAAGGGCGCCTACGCGACGACCTTGCTGGGAGAAGTGGTGACCCTCGACGACCTGTCGGGGCGACCCCGGCAGGCGCCCGACGACCCCCCCCAACAGGACGACGGCGACGGATGAACATGAACCTGGTCGAGCATGCCAAGCGGCTGATGACGAGCTTCGGGGCCTCATGGGTCATGTGGCTCATGATCGTGCTCTCCGTGATCTCGGTCGCGATCATGCTCGAGCGCGCGTGGTTCTTCTGGTCCATCCGCGACGACATCGGCGCGCTCGTGCGCTCGCTGCGCGACCACCTGCGCCGCGGCGAGCGCGAGCAGGCGCGCGCGCTGCTCGAGCGCTCGCCGTCGGCCGAGGCCGCCATCGTGCTCGCCGGGCTCGCCGAGGCCGACCAGGGCGCCGACTCCGCCGAGGAGGCCATGGCCAGCGCCGCCGCCCTCGAGCGCATGAAGCTCGAGCGGCGCCTCGCCTACCTCGGCACGCTCGGCAACAACGCGCCGTTCATCGGCCTGTTCGGCACCGTCATCGGCATCGTCCAGGCCTTCGACGAGCTCGGCAAGGCCGCCAAGGTCGTGCCCGGCGCGACCGCGAACGCCGCCGCCATGGCGCCCCAGGCCGTCATGTCGAGCATCGCCGAGGCGCTCGTCGCGACCGCCATCGGCCTGCTCGTCGCCATCCCCGCGGTCGCCGCGTTCAACGCGTTTCAGCGCATGACCAAGGCGACGCTCGCCAACACCGAGGCGCTCTCGTGCGTGCTGCTCGCGCACCTCAAGGCGACCGGGCCCCACGCCGAGGTCGCCCGCGCCGCAGCGCGCGCGCCCGCCGGCGACGAGGCGCGCTGATGGCCGGCGGCTCCAACCTCGACGGCGACGAGGGCATCGTCGGCATCAACGTCACGCCGCTCGTCGACATCACGCTCGTCTTGCTGATCATCTTCATGGTCACCGCCAAGATCATCGTCTCGCAGTCGCTGCCGCTCGACCTGCCGAAGGCGGCGACGGGCCAGGACGTGCAGGTCGTGTTCGCCATCGAGCTGACGGCCGCGGGCGAGACGCTCGTCGACCAGAAGAAGCTGCCCGCCGACGACGCCCTGCTCGCGCTCGCGCGCGAAGCGCACGCGAAGAACCCCGAGCTGCGCGCCGTCATCCGCGCCGACACGACGGTGCAGCACGGGCGCGTCATTCGCGTGATGGATCTGCTCAAGCAGGCGGGCGTCACCAAGATCGCGTTCGGCGTCACGCCGACGAGCCTCGAGCCGGGCGCCGCGCCCGCGCCCGCCCCGCACTGAGCGATGTCCTCCGACGGTCCGCGCGCGGCGGCCCTG
>CAITLX010000520.1 GCA_903893335.1 uncultured delta proteobacterium
CAGGCAGCCGGGCGGCCAGAGCGCGACCTTCGCCCCCGCGGTCGCCGCGGCCTGGCTCGGCTCCTGCGACGAGACGGACGAGACCACCAGGTTCGCGAGGTGCGTCGTCTGCGCGGACGCGGCCGCCATCTCGCTGCCGTCGGACGCGAGTTGCGCCGTCTCGGCGTCCACCGACGGGTCCGTCATGCGGTGCAGGCAGGCGTCCGAGCCGAGCAGAGCCAGCGTGGCGACGAGTCCGAGCGCGGTGCGGCGGTTCATGCGAGGCCCTCTCTCTCCGTCGAACGTCCCCGAGGATCGCACACGACGCGCCGACCGACCACCGGCGGCACTTTCGCCGCGCGCGCCGTTCCGCTACGTCTCGCCCCCATGCGTGTCGGCCTCGTCAGCGTGCTGCTCCCCTCCCTCTTCGCGGGCTGCATCTTCGCGTCCTCGACGGCGACGGTGACGACCACCAACCCGACGCTGCTCGTCGTCGATCCCGCCGCGTTCCGCGGCGACCTCGCCTGCGGCGAAACCGACGCCGCCGCCCCGACGCTGCGTCGCTGGGTCGCGACGCTGTACGACGTGTCCATCCCGGCGGACGCCGGCTTCCCCACGCCGTTTCCGCTCGCCTCGTCGGCGCCCGCGACGTGCACCGAGAGCGTCAGCTTCGCCTACGTGCTGCCGGGGCACTGCTACTTCGCGCGCATCGACGCCTACGACACCGACACGATCGCGCCGCAGGGAGTGGCCGACGCGGGCCCGACCGGCTCGCCCGTGATGGTGGACACGACCACGGGCGCCGTCGTGACGCCGCGCTGGACGACCACCTGCGGCGAGCCGCCGGTCGGCGGCGTGTGCGACCCCTACGTCGACGCGATCGCCTTCGCCGGGCCGCGCCCTCCGACGGTGCCCGCGCTCGACCAGAGCGTCACCGTCGGCGGCTGCCTCCCGCTGCGCGCCGCGCCCTGACGCTCCGTCGGGCGCACGATTTGCAGCGCGGCCCCTGGCACGCGCACGACCGCGTGCTTAAGCTCTCCTGCGAAATCGTTTGACGCTCCGGCGCCGTCGGAGTGCTACGCGTTCATCACCGTTTCCGTCGCGTTTCCACCGAGCGAGGACCCATGTCCGAGAAGAAGAACCCGCCCCCGCCGCCGCCGCGCCCGTCCGACGACGAGGTGCAGTTCGGCGACGAGCTTCCGGTCCTGCCGATCCGCAACGCCGTGCTCTTCCCGGGCGCCGTCGCCCCGTTCGACGTCGGCCGCGAGAAGTCGGTCGCGCTCGTCGAGGACGTCGACAACCTCCCCGGCCCGGTCATCGCGATCTTCGCCCAGCGCGACCCCTCCACCGACGACCCGGGCAACGACGACCTCTACCCGGTCGGCTGCGCGGCGCGCGTGCTCAAGGCGCTCAAGCACAGCTCGGGCAACTACTCGCTCATCTTGCAGGGGCTGGTGCGCATCCAGCTCGACACGGTCACGCAGACCGCGCCCTACCTCAAGGCGAAGATCCGCAAGCTCGAGGAGCCCGCGTCGCAGGACGTCGAGGCCGAGGCGCTCGCGATGAGCCTGCGCGACATCGCCAAGCAGGTCATCCAGCTCATGCCCGAGCTGCCGCGCGAGGCGGGCTCGCTCATCGACTCCATCCAGGCCCCCGGCGCGCTCGCCGACCTCGTGGCGGCCAACCTCGACGCCCCCGTCGAGGAGAAGGCGCAGCTCATCGAGACGGTCGAGGTCAAGGAGCGCATCCGCAAGGTGCTGCGCCTGCTCACGCGCCAGCTCGAGGTCCTGAAGATGCGCGAGCGCATCAACTCCCAGATCAAGGAGGAGATGGGCAAAAACCAGCGCGAGTACGTGCTGCGCCAGCAGCTCAAGGCCATCAAGGAGGAGCTCGGCGAGGACGACGGCGACCAGGGCGACCTCGACGGGCTCGAGGAGCGCATCGTCAAGGCGGGCCTGCCCAGCGAGGCCGAGACGGTCGCGAAGAAGCAGCTTCGGCGCCTGCGCTCGATGCAGGTCGGGTCGGCCGAGTACACGGTGGTGCGCACCTACCTCGACTGGATCCTCGACCTGCCGTGGTCGACGTCCACGACCGACAACATGGACATCGCGGCCGTGCGCAAGGTCCTCGACGAGGACCACTACGGCCTCGAGAAGGTCAAGAAGCGCATCCTCGAGTTTCTCGCGGTGCGCAAGCTCAAGCAGGACAAGAAGGGCCCCATCCTCTGCCTGCTCGGCCCCCCCGGCGTCGGCAAGACGTCGCTCGGGCGCAGCATCGCCCGCGCGCTCGGCCGCAAGTTCGTGCGCGTGTCGCTCGGCGGCGTGCACGACGAGGCCGCCATCCGCGGCCACCGGCGCACCTACGTCGGCGCCCTGCCCGGCCAGATCATCCAGGGCATGAAGAAGGCGAACACGGTCAACCCCGTCTTCATGATGGATGAGGTCGACAAGATCGGGCACGACTTCCGCGGCGACCCGAGCGCGGCGCTGCTCGAGGTGCTCGACCCCGAGCAGAACAACACCTTCGCCGACCACTACCTCGAGATCCCGTACGACCTCTCGAACGTGATGTTCGTCGCGACGGCCAACATCGCCGACCCGATCCCCCCGCCGCTGCGCGACCGCATGGAGATCCTCGAGATCCCGGGCTACACGCGGCGCGAGAAGCTCGCGATCGCGCGCCAGCACCTCCTGCCCAAGCAGCTCGAGGAGCACGGGCTCACCACCGCGCAGCTCGACATCACCGACGGCGCGCTCGAGGAGATCATCGAGCAGTGGACGCGCGAGGCCGGCGTCCGCAACCTCGAGCGTCAGGTGGCGAGCGTCATCCGCGGCGTCGCGGTGAAGGTCGCCGAGGGTGACGACACGCCGCGTCGCGTGCACACCGCCGACGAGCTGCGCGAGTTCCTCGGAGCCGCGAAGTTCACCAGCGAGGTGGCCGAGCGCACCGAGGAGACGGGCGTGGCCACGGGCCTCGCGTGGACGAGCGTCGGCGGCGAGATCCTCTTCATCGAGGCGACCCGCATGTACGGCACGGGCAAGCTCCAGCTCACCGGCCAGCTCGGCGACGTCATGAAGGAGTCGGCTCACGCCGCCCTCTCCTACGTGCGCACCAACGCCGAGAAGTACGGCATCGCGAAGGACTTCCTCGAGAAGAGCGACATCCACATCCACATCCCCGCCGGCGGCATGCCCAAGGACGGCCCGAGCGCGGGCGTGACGATGTTCACCGCGCTCGTGTCGCTGCTCACGGGCATCCGCGTGCGCCACGACGTCGCGATGACGGGCGAGATCTCGCTGCGCGGCCGCGTGCTGCCGATCGGCGGCCTCAAGGAGAAGGTGCTCGCGGCGCACCGCGCCGGCATCAAGCGCGTGCTGCTCCCCGAGCGCAACAAGCCGGACCTCGAGGAGGTGCCGAAGGAAGTGCAAGACGAGCTCGAGTTCGTCACCGTCGCGCGCATGGACCAGGTGCTCGAGGCTGCCCTCGAGTCGATGCCCAAGCCGCTCGAGCCCAGCGAGAAGAAAGACGCGCCGGTCGTCGCGAACTGAGAAAGACGCACCGGTCGTCGCGAACTGAGTAGCCCCGTTCCGGCCGCTCGGCCGACGGAGCACGACGCAAGGCCTTCGCCCCGTTCGCGGGGCGCGGGCCTTGCGGCTTTCAGCGGTACTTGCGGGCGAGATCGCAGTAGACGCGCGCGCCGTCGGGGCCCATGCGCGCCTCGGCGTCGGTCACCGCGCGCACGACCTTGCCCGGATTGCCCCGCACGAGCGACCGCGGCGGGATGACGGTGCGCGGCGGCACGAGCGTGCCGGCGGCGATGAGGCAGTCGTCGCCGACGACGACGCCGTCGAGCAGGATGCTCCCCATGCCGACCAGGCAGCGGTCGCCGATGGTGCACCCGTGGAGGATGACGCCGTGTCCGATGGTGCAGTCCTCCCCCACGACCGTGTCCGTCACGCCGCCGGTCATGTGCACGACCGAGAGGTCTTGCACGTTGCTGCGGGCGCCGATGCGAATGAAGCCGACGTCGCCGCGCAGCACCGCGCCGAACCAGACGCTCGCGTCGTCGGCGATGGTCACGTCGCCGACGAGCGTCGCGCTCGGCGCCACGAACGCCGAACCCGACACCACCGGAACCTTGCCCTCGTACGCGACGTGCGACGCCATGTTCAACCCTCGTTCGCCGGCAGGACCGGGAGCGGCCGCCGCGCCGGCTTCGGCGGCTCGGCGAGCCGCGGCAGGCGCGCCACCTCGGCCTCGGTGAGCGCCCCCTCGAGCGAGTGCTTGTTGGCGCGCACCACGCGCACCTCGACGATGCGCCCGACCACGTCGAGCCCGAGGACGCCCGGCAGGTGGACGATCTCGTTCTGCTCGCTGCGCCCCGACACGCTCGTCGCGCCCGACTTGCTCGCTCCCTCGACGAGCACGCGCTGCGTCGTGCCGACGAGCGTCGCGAGGTGCGCGGCGAGCAGCCGCTCGCTCAGCTCGAACAGCCGCGTCAGGCGCTCGGACTTCTCGTCCTCCGAGACGTCGTCGTCGAGCTTGAGCGACGGCGTGTGCGGCCGCGGCGAGTACTTGAAGCCGAACAGCCCCGCGAAGCCGATCTCCTCGACGAGCGACAGCGTCGCGTCGAAGTCGCTCGCCGTCTCGCCGGGGAAGCCAACGATGACGTCGGTCGAGAGCGTGAGCCCTGGGCGCGCGCCCCGCAGCGCGCCGGCGCGCGCGACGTACTCGGCGCGGTCGTAGCGACGGATCATGCGCTTGAGCACGCGGTCGCTGCCCGACTGCACCGGCAGGTGCACGTGGCGCGCGAGGACGTCGAGGTCGCGGTGCGCGGCGACGAGCGAGGGGGTGACGTGGCGCGGGTGCGGGCTCGTGTAGCGCAGGCGCGCGAGGGCGGGCACGTCGGCCGCGATGGCGCGCAGCAGGGCCGCGAGCTCGCTCTCGTCGGCGTCGGCGGGGTCGGC
>CAITLX010000521.1 GCA_903893335.1 uncultured delta proteobacterium
CATCGTGCTGCAAGAGTACGTGCGCGAGTCGCGCGGGCGCGACGTGCGCGCCATCGTCGTGGGGCGGCGGGTCGTCGCCGCGATGCGCCGCACCGCGCGCCCCGGCGAGTTTCGCTCCAACCTGCACCGCGGCGGGCTCGGCGTGAAGGTCGACCTCGACGAGCGCTACACGCGCGCCGCCATCGCCGCGACGCGCGTGATGGGCCTCGAGGTCGCCGGCGTCGACATGCTCGAGGGCAAGCACGGCCCGAAGATCCTCGAGATCAACAGCTCGCCCGGCCTCGAGGGGGTCGAGCGCGCGACGCGCATCGACGTCGCGACCGCCATCGTGCAGTTCGCCGAGCGCTTCGTGCAGCGCCGCAAGGGGCGCGGACGCCGCGCCGTCGACGCGCGGCTCGCGAGCCTGGCCGACGCCGAGCGCCGCCCGACGCGACTGCGCGCGTGAGCGTCTGAGCGGGGCGGTCGCGCGCTCACGCGGGGCAGCCTGTCTTCTCGCGTCGCTCTGCCTTGCGGAGCCTCGATGAGGTGACGTATTGCGCCCGAGCGCCGCTGAAATCGCGCGCTCTCGAGGAGCCCGTCTTGCAAAGAACTGTGAAGCTGCTGCTCGCGCTGATGGTCGTCGTCGGCTCGCTCGCGAGCGCGCGACGCGCCGACGCCTACGCGTGGATGATCCGCCACGACTACACCGGCTGCGCGACGTGCCACACCGATCCGTCCGGCGGTGGGCTGCTCACCGCGTACGGCCGCGCGCAGAGCGACATCCTGCTCAGCCAGGGCTGGGGGCGCACGGAGAAGGACGAGGCGCGCGCGTCGGCTGCGCCGTTCTTCGGCTGGTTCGGCGTGCCCGACCGCCTCGAGATCGGCGCGCAGGTGCGCACGCTGACGTACTGGTCGAAGGTCGGCAGCGGGCCCGCGGCGACGAGCGCGATGCTCATGCAGTCCGACGCGCTCGCGCAGCTCACCGTCGGGCGCGTGCGCGGCTTCGGCAGCATCGGCTTCCAGGCCGACGGGGGACGCCAGGCGGCGATCACACACGCAGAGAGCGGCAACCTCGTGTCGCGTGAGCACTGGCTCGGCGTCGACCTCGGCGCGGACGACCAGTGGCTCGTGCGCGCCGGGCGCATGGCGCTCCCGTTCGGCCTGCGGCTCATCGAGCACACCACGTTCATCCGCCAGACGACGCGCACCGACGTCAACGACGGCCAGCAGCACGGCGTCTCCCTCTCGTACGGCGACGAGCGCGTGCGCGGCGAGTTCATGGCGATCGCGGGCAACTACCAGCTCTCGCCCGACGGCGCGCGCGAGCGCGGCTACTCCGGGTTCGTCGAGGTCTCGCCCTTCACCGGTGGCGCGGTCGGCGTGACGAGCCTCGTCACGCACGCCGCCGACGACGCATACCTGCACGTCGCGAGCACGCGCCAGGCGCACGGCGCCTTCGTGCGCTACGCGCCGTGGCGGCCGCTCGTGCTGCTCGCCGAGGAGGACTGGCTCTCGCAGGCACCCGCGGGCATGGCCGCGCTGCACGGCCATGTGGGGTTCGTGCAGGCCGATCTCCAGGTGATGCGCGGGCTGCACGTGCTCGCGACCGGCGAGGTGCTGAACGATGGCGTGCCCGGACAGGGCTCGAGCTGGGGCGCCACGGCCTCGATCTGGTGGTTCGCCTTCCCGCACGTGGACCTGCGCGTCGACGCCTCCGACGCGAAGATCGCCGCGGGGCCGCAGCAGCTCGACGTGAAGAGCGTCGCGGTCGTCGCCCACCTCTACCTGTGAGAAGCCCCATGCGAACCCGCCTCCTCGCCCTCGCCGCCGCCCTCGGCGTGGCCGCCACGCTCCACTCCGGCCTCGCCGCGGCCAAGCCGCAGTTCGTCCGAGACATCGCTACGCACCTCTCGCTCGGCTACCAGCCGCCGTGCGGCCTCTGCCACGTGCACGAGTCGACCGGCGCGGCGACCGTCCACACCCCCTTCGCGCTGTCGATGCGCGCGAACGGATTCTCGGGCGCGAAGGGCTCCGGCGCGGGCTCGACCGCTGCCTCGCTCGACGCGCTCGCGGCTGGCCAGGTCGACAGCGACGGCGACGGCGCCACCGACGTCACGGAGCTGAGAGCGGGCTCCGACCCGAACGACCCCGTCCCCGGGGCCGGCTTCGGCGACACCGCCTACGGCTGCGGCGCGCGCGTCGCGCCACGCGACGTGGGCACGCGCGCCGGGGCGTGGCTCGGGGTCGCGCTCGCAGCCCTCGCAGCCGCTCGGCGCGTGCGCGTCAGGAACCCTCGTGCGGCCCCTTGATGGTGAGCACCGGGAGCGTCGTCGTGCGGATGACGTTCTCGGCGACGCTGCCGAGCAGCGCGCGTGACAGCCCGCGGCGCCCGTGGGTGCCGATGACGATGAGGTCGGCGCCCGACGTCTTGGCCACGGCGTCGATCTCCTCCCACGGCACGCCGCTGCGCAGCACGGCGGTCAGCTCGACCCCCTTGGCGCGCCGCGCCTGCACGAGCGCGTCGAGGCGCTGCTGCGCGGCCGACGAGAGCTGCGAGGCGATGTCGGCGCCGGTGATGAACGCGCCGTCGGGGAAGCCGTAGACCGGGATCTGGTAGGCGTGCAGCACGGTGATGGTCGCGCCGAACTTGGACGCGAGCTCGATCGCCTCGTCGAGCGCGCGATCGGAGGTCTCGGAGAAGTCGACCGGAACGAGGATGCGTCGGAGCTGGAGCATGAAGGCCTCTTCTCGTGGGTGCGAGCCTGGTAGCAGCGTGGGGCTCGTGGTGGCTCGCGTCAACGTGCCGGCAGACCGAAACCCGGCAGCGAGATCGGAAAGGGAAACGGGAGGCTGCCCCCCGAGCGACCGCCCGCGGCGCGCCACTGGCTGGCCGTGGCCTGCACGATGGGCAGGCGGAGCTGCGGCAGGGGGTGGGAGTTGAGGAAGCCGAGCAGCAGCGACTCGACGCCGAGCGTCTGCAAGCGCGAGAAGAAGTCGAGGACCATGACGGCGCCCTCCTCCGTCCACGCGCCCGAGGCGCGCCGGGCGCCGGCGTCGAGCACGTTGTTCGTGCCGCTCATGTCCGCGTCGCTCTCGAGGGGCTGGTTGAGCAGCGGCACGGCCCCGGCGAGCGCCCGGGCCAGGTCCGCGGGGCCGGCCGCGGCGCTGGGCCCCACCGTGCAGCCGGTGTGGCCGCGCCAGTGGTGCGCGAGCTCGTGGCCGAGCACGAACGCGAGCTGCTCGTCGTAGAGGAAGCGCTGGCGCGCGAGCTTGCGCGGGTCGAGCGACTGAGGAGACGGCAGCCAGCCAGGCGGCGGGCCGGTCACCGGGCGCTGCGCGCGCACGTCGGCGGCGATGCCGGCGGCGAGATCGGCGTAGCGCGTCGTGCCGTTGAGCTCGTCGAACGCGCGCGCCTCGGCGCCGCGCGCCGCGATGAGCAGGAGCGGCACGGTGATGCCCATGAACGCGCTCGACGCGCCGGTCGAGCAGCCGGCGAAGGCGTTCACCTCCTTCGGGTCCTCGAGGACCTTCAGCGGGATGCCCTGCACCTGCGCGCGCGCCGCGTCGGGCAGCGCCGCGACGAGCTCCGCGAGCACGCTCGACGGCTCGCTGCGCAGGAAGTCGGCGGTCATGCTCCCGCCGGCGTCCCAGCTGCCCGCAGGGGGCGGCGCCGTCGGCGCGGGCGTGGCGTACGGGGGTTGCGCCTGGGGCTGCGCGTAGGGGGGCGGCTGGCCGTACGGGGCCGGCTGAGCGTAGGGCGGAGGTTGCCCGTAGGGCGCCTGCCCGTACGGCGGGGGCTGCTGGTAGGGGGCGGGGGCGTAGCCACCCGGCGGGTTGCCGTACGGTGCGCCGTAGTAGGGCGCGGGCGCCTGCGCGGGGGGCGCGCTGGCGGGCTGGGCGCACGCGAGCGCGAGCCAGGGGAGCGTCAACGCGAGTCGGCGGGACGAGATCATCGATCGGCCTCCGTGGTGAGCGTCGCGACGACGCCGTAGTGGTCGCTGGGGTAGACGCCGTCGAGCGGCGAGTCGAAGCAGCGCCGCGCCTCGACCGGCAGGCCTCGCCCCGCGGCGTCGGGGCCGCGGACGAAGACGTAGTCGATGCGCCGATCGGGCTCGCGCAGCTTCGCGGCGAAGGGGTTGGAGCGCGCGAAGGTCGCGCCGGGCCCGTCGCCGCCTGCGAGCTCGAACGCGTCGGCGAAGTAGACGCTGGGGCCGCCGAGCGAGCAGAGCCCGCGCAGGAACCGCACCTCGTCCGAGCCGGGCTCGGCGTTGAAATCGCCGACGAGCACCGGCGGGAAGCCGGAGGTGGGCGCGAGGCTGGCGACGTGCTCGGCGACCGCGCGCACCTGCCGCTCGCGCACGTGCCCCTCGTCGAGCTTCCAGTTGAGGTGCGTCACGAAGAAGGGCAGCCGCCCGAACGGCGCGTCGATCGACGCGAAGACGAGGCAGCGCGACTCGTCGGTGCCGCCGTCGGGCAGGGCGAGCGTGCGCGTCTCGACGATGGGCCAGCGCGAGAGCACGGCGTTGCCGAACTCGACGCCTCCGAGCTCCCACGCGGGGCCGAACGCGACGTGGTACCCGAGCCCCTCGGCGACCTGCGTCGCCTGGTCGGCGCCGAGCCCCGCGACGCACGGGTGCAGCACCTCTTGCAGGCCGCACACGTCGGGGGCGAGCGCCCGCAGCCCCTCGCGGATGGCGCGCAGCCGCGCGTCCCACGGCTCGTGGCGGTTCCAGAGGTTGAGCGTCGCGACACGCAGCATGCGAAGGGGTCCGCGATACGCAGGGGGCGGAACCAGTCCGCGACACGCAGCAAGCGACGACGGTGACCAGCCGCCGAGCGCGCGGGAGGGCGCGTCGGTGTGGCATCCGCGATGCGGTGGAGCTGAGAGGAATCGAACCTCCGGCCTCTAGAGTGCGATTCTAGCGCTCTCCCAATTGAGCTACAGCCCCGAATCGGTTTTCAAAGGGCGCGCGAACGCGCCGACGGACGAGCGGGACGTATAGCTTTCGCACCCGCAGTGTCAAGCCCGATCGCGACGTGCGAGGAGTGTGTCGCAAGGGCGTTGACGCCGCTTGGCACATGGTTAGCTTCCGCCGTGACCGCATCGCGAGGTGCGGTCGACCATCGGCGGAAGATCGCGACTCGCCGCGGCATTCTCACCGACCCCCCTCCTGCCGTTCGCCGGCCCCGCCGCGCGGACGCTCCACCCGTACGCCAACACCTCGCAGCTGCACCGGCTCCGCCGGACGCGCAAGCCGCCCCTCTCGGAGACCGACCCCATGGGAAAGATCATCGGCATCGACCTCGGCACGACCAACAGCGTCGTGGCCGTGATGGAAGGCAAAGAATCGAAGGTCATCGTCAACGAGGAGGGGTCGCGGCTGACGCCGTCGGTCGTCGCGTGGGACGAGAAGGGGGAGATCCTCGTCGGGCAGATCGCCAAGCGCCAGTCCGTCACCAACCCGGAGAACACGGTCTACTCGTCCAAGCGCTTCATGGGGCGCAGGTTCGACGAGGTCACCGAGGAGGCCCGCCGCGTCCCCTACAAGTCGGCCAAGGGGCCGAACGGCGACGCGTGGTTCGAGGTGCGCGGCAAGAACGTGTCGCCCCCCGAGGTCGCCGCCAAGGTGCTGCAGAAGCTCAAGAAGGCGGCAGAGGACTACCTCGGCGAGAAGGTGACCGAGGCGGTCATCACGGTGCCGGCGTACTTCAACGACGCGCAGCGCCAGGCGACCAAGGACGCCGGCCGCATCGCGGGCCTCGAGGTCAAGCGCATCGTCAACGAGCCGACCGCGGCCGCCCTCGCCTACGGCCTCGACAAGAAGAACAACGAGGTCATCGCCGTCTACGACTTCGGCGGCGGCACGTTCGACATCTCGATCCTCGAGGTCGGCGACAGCGTCGTGCAGGTCATCTCGACCAACGGCGACACGCACCTCGGCGGCGACGACCTCGACATCCTGCTCATGGAGTGGCTGATCGCCGAGTTCAAGAAGGACACCGGCATCGACGTCGGCAAGGACAAGATGGTCATCCAGCGCCTGAAGGACGGCGCCGAGCAGGCCAAGATCGAGCTGTCGTCGAAGATGGAGACGACGATCAACCTGCCCTTCCTCACCGCCGACGCGAGCGGCCCCAAGCACCTGCAGAAGCAGCTCACGCGCGCGAAGCTCGAGCAGATGATAGCGCCCCTCGTCGAGCGCTCGATGGAGCCGGTCAAGCGCGCCCTGGCGGACGCGAAGAAGCAGCCGGGGCAGATCGACGAGGTCGTGCTCGTCGGAGGCTCGACGCGCATCCCGCTCGTGCAGGAGACGGTCAAGAAGTACTTCGGCAAGGAGCCGCACCGCGGCGTGAACCCGGACGAGGTCGTCGCGATCGGCGCGGCGGTGCAGGCCGGCGTGCTCTCGGGCGACGTGAAGGACATGGTCCTGCTCGACGTCACGCCGCTCTCGCTCGGCGTCGAGACGCTCGGCGGCGTGATGACGGTGATGATCCCGCGCAACACGACCATCCCGACGCAGAAGAAGGAGATCTTCTCGACGGCGACCGACAGCCAGCCTTCGGTCGAGGTCCACGTGCTGCAAGGCGAGCGCACCGAGGCGCGTTACAACCGCACGCTCGGCCGCTTCCACCTCGAGGGCATCATGCCGGCGCCGCGCGGCGTGCCCAAGGTCGAGGTCACGTTCGACATCGACGCCAACGGCATCCTCAGCGTGCACGCGAAGGACAGCGCCACGGGCAAGGATCAGCGCATCACGATCACGGCCAACTCCGGGCTCAACGAGGACCAGATCAAGAACATGGTCCAGGAGGCCAAGGAGCACGAGGCCGACGACCGCGAGCGACGCGAGCAGATCGAGCGCCGAAACAAGCTCGACAACCTCTGCTACACGGTCGAAAAGACGGTCGCCGAGCACAAGGAGAAGCTGCCCGCCGGCGACGTGACGACGCTCGAGGGCATCGTCAAGGAGGGGCGCGCGGCGGTCGAGAAGCAGGACGACGACGCCGTGAAGGCCTCGACCGAGAAGCTCGAGAAGGAGATGCACCGCATCGCCAGCGTGCTCTACCAGGGCTCGGGGGCTCCCGGCGGCGCGCCTGAAGACGGCGCCTCGGCCGAGCAGTCGCCGCCCGCAGACGGGAAGAAGGGCGGGGTCGTCGACGCAGAGTTCGAAGAGTCGCCCTGACGCTCGCGCCTCGCGAGCGGGTGCGGGCCTGCCGGGTCAACCTGGCGGGCCCGCACGCATTTCGGCGCCGGGTCGCGCGTGGGGCTGGGTTCCCTTGCCGACGTGGACGAACCTCGCTAGGGTCCGCGCCGCATCAGCGCCACTAGCTCAGCTGGATAGAGCGACGGCCTCCGGAGCCGTAGGTCAGAGGTTCGAATCCTCTGTGGCGCGCAGCGCTCGGCCCGGGTCGAGCGGGTAGCCGCTCGTACACGGTCGGCCTGGGTCGAGCGGGTAGCCCCTTCCAGCGGTCGGGTCGAGCGAGGCGCCGCACGTGCTAGCGTTCGACGCGTGACCACGGGCTCGATCCTCACCAGCGACGTCGGCCGCGAGACCGGCGCGACGACCCAGGCTGCTGTCGTCTCCCGGAAGGCGGCGTCCGCGCCGCGCGCGCTCACCCCCGAGGTCCGTCGCAAGGTCGGGCTGCCCGAGCGCACGCTCGCGCCGTACGGCTGGCCCACGGCGGTCATCGCCGTCTTCGTCTTCGGCGTACCGCTCGCCATCGCAGGGCACCCGGGCCTGGCAGCGCTGCTCGCGCTCGCCGCGCTCGTGGTCGTGCCGGTGTGGCGCAGGGTCGAGCACCGGGCCGCGACCGCGGCCGAGGGGCTCTACCGCGACGGCCAAGCCGCCCTCGCGCGCATCGTCTACGTCGAGCCCGCGGGGCCGGGGCGACGCGATCACCTCATCCGACTCACGTACGCCGCCGGCGGCGCGCGCGTCGAGACGAAGATCGTGGGCGCGCCGCTCGCGCGCCAGGGGCTGCAGCCCGGCGAGGAGGTGGTCGTCGTCTACGACGCGCGCCAGCCGACCCGCTGCCTCGTCGTCGAGCGCGCCACCGCCGAGGCCCGCGCGCGCGCTTGCCTCGCGGCGGAGACGTCGATCGACGTTCACGAACACGCCCACGCGTGCGGCGGCGGCGCTTGCGACGGCAAGGGTGGCTGCGGCAGCGGAGGCGGGTGCGACGGCGAGGGCGCCTGCGGTGGCGGCGGTTGCGGTGGTGAGGGCGGAGGCTGCGGCGGCGGCGGTTGCGGCAGCAAGGCAGGCGGCGGCGGGTGTGGCGGAGGGTGCGGACACTGACGTGGCGCGCCGACGGGCGGCGGGCCTCGACCCGCTGATCGACCCCGGAGCGCGCGACCGCAGCCGCAGATCCGCATGGTCTTCGAGCCGTCGCCCGCGCTGCTCGTGGCCGTGGCGGCGGCGCTCGCGGTGTGCGGCGTCGCGATCCTGCGCGGCGCGCTCCCTCGCGGGTCCGCCGTCGCGTGGGCGAGCGGCGCGCCGGGCGATCGCCGCGCCTGGCTGCTGACGTACGCCGCGGCGCTCGCCGCGAGCGCGCCGCTCCTGCGCCACGCGCCGTTCCTGCTCGGGCCCGACGCGCTGCTCGTGTCCGACGCGAGCTCGCACGCGGCGATCGCGCTCGCCATCGCCCGCGACGGCCTGCCGCACGGGTGGGTCGCCACCTACAACGGCGGCTTCCCGCTCGGACCGCACTACCCGCCGCTCCCCTACCTGCTGATGGCCGGACTGATCCGCGCGGGGCTCTCCGCGCGCGTCGCGGTGCAGTCGCTCGGGCTGCTCGGAGCCGCCCTGCTGCCGCTCGCCTTCGTCGCGGCCGGTCGCCGCGTCGGCGCGCGCCCCGTGCCCACGCTCGCAGCGGCGCTGCTCGTGGCGTGGCTGCAGCCGTACCACGCCGCGCTCGGCGGCTGGGCGACCTACCTCACCGAGGGGCTGCTCGCGCAGGCGCTGGCGCTGCCCCTCGCCGTCTGGCTCGCCGCGGTGCTCGCCGCGCCCACGCGGCGCACGTGGGTGGCTCCCCTGCTCGCCGCGACGCTCGAGGCCGTGCACCCGCAGATCGCCACGGTGGCGGCCGTCGCCACGGTCGCGGCGTCGCTCGCGGGGTCGTCCGCGCTGCGCGGTCGCGTCGTGGTCGCGTGGGTCGCGGCTGCCGCGATCGGAGCGGCGCTGTACGTCCCCGGCATCCGCACGCTCGGCCTCGCGTTCTACCCGACGCAGCCGGCCTGGAAGCAGCTCGGCTACCCGCCGCGCGAGCTCGCCGCGCTGCTGCTCGAGGGGGACCTCTTCGACGTCGAGCGCGCGCCCGCTGCCACCATCGCCATGGCAGTAGCCACGATCGCGGCGCTCGCCATGGTGCGCAGCCGCGCGTGCCGCGGGCTGCTGCTCGCGACGCTCGCCACGCTGGCGATCGCGGGGGCCGGCACGACGCTCGCGGGCGCGGGGGCGTGGGGTCGCGCGCTGGTCAGCTTCTTCATCCCGCTGCGCGCGATCGCTGTGCTCGGCCTGCTCGGCGCCGCGGCGGTGCTGGTCGCGGGCTCCGAGCTTGGCGCGCACCTCGAGCGACACGCCACGAGCCCGCGCGCGACCTCGCTGCGCCGCGCGGGGGCGTGGGCGCTGATCGCGGCGTTCGCGACCGTGGCGCTGCCCGCGCGCGCGCGCTGGATCGACGCCTTCGTCGCGCAGGCGGTCGCGATGCGCCCCGGCACCGGCAACGAGTGCGGCACGATGGCACCGCGCGGCCTCGCGCGCGGCGAGGTCGCCGCGTGGGTGGCCCGCTACGACGGCGCGCGCCTCGCGCTCGACGTCGGGCCGCCGTTCGCCAACTGCCTCGGCCTCGCGGGCATCCCGCTGGCCTCTCACGTGCCGCTCGGCCTCTCGGTGGGCGCGTACGGGCACATGGGCGTGCTGACGCGCGCGTTCGAGTCCTTCGTCCCCTCGTCGCCCGGCAGCGCGGCGAGGGCCGAGGCGCTCGGGGTGCGCGGCGTCCTCGCGGCGGGCGCACGCCAGCCGCAGCCCGACCAGGGCTGGCGCGTCGTCGCAGAGAGCGGAGCGTTCGCGCTGTTCGAGCGCGCGTCGGGCACCGATCTCGTGGGCGTCGGGTGCGTCGAGCAGTCGTGGCGCGGCGACGTCGCGTCGCTGCGCGGCGCCGTCGAGGCGGATCTCGCGAGCGCGCGCTCCGCGCTCGACACCCCGACCAGGCTCGTCGCGCTCGAGGTCGGCACCGGGCCTCTGCTGCGCGCGCCGATCGATCGCGCAGGCTGCGACGCCGCGAGCGCGTCGGTCGTCGAGCGCCCGCGCGAGCCGGGCGCCTACGAAGCGACCATCGAGTCTCCCTCGCCGGTGGACGTCGTGTTTCGCGCGACGTCGTTTCCCTCGTGGCGCGTGACGATCGACGGCGTCGCCGCGCCGACGCGCACGGTCGAGCCCGCGTGGTTCTCGGTGCGCGTTCCGCCTGGGCGGCACCAGGTCGTCGCGCAGGTCGCCCCACCTGCGGGATACCTCGGCGGACTCGCCGCCGCGCTGCTCGTCGTGGCCGCGATGGCGCTCGCGAGCGCGCACCCGCGGCTGCGCGGCGACGCCAGCGCCGCGTGAAGAACTGTTCGCGCGGAAACAAGCGGCGGGGGCTGCGGGTAGATCGGGGTGAGACTGCGCAGGGTGCGCGGCTCGAACCCAGGAGACTCCCATGTCCCGCTTCGTCCCCTTCGCAGCCGCAGTCCTCCTCGTCGCCGCAGCCTCCGGCACCGCGCTCGCCGACGACGCTCGCGAGCCCGGCGCGCCCAAGGGCGAGCACGGCGAGAAGCGGTTCCCTGCCCTCGCCGCCGAGTTTCGCGCGCACGTCGAGGCGCGCGAGGCGCGCGGGCGCGCGCACCTCGAGGAGCGCATCGCGCGCGACAAGCTCCCCGCAGCCGACGCCGACCGCCTGCGCGCGGCCTTCGAGGCCGGCACCGCGAAGGTGCACGCCAAGCTCGACGAGGTGTGCGCGGACGGCAGCGTGACGCGCGAGGAGGCGCACCAGCTTCACGCCGTCGCGCGCGAGTCCTTGCCGCACGACGGCCACGGCGAGCACCACGAGCACCACGAGCACCACGCGCCGCCCGCGCGCTGAGCTCGCGCGGGCCTGCGCGGGAGCGGCCACTGCTCCCGCGGCAGCCTGCTCTGCACGAGCGCGCGAGGACGCAGTCTCTGCGCACCTCGCGCGCTTGCGCCGCGCGGACCGACACGGCAAGGTGGGCACCGTTGGCGCGTCGCGCGTGAGCCGTCCCAGACGGCGGGGTGCCGCAGGTCGCAGCGGGCACCGGGCGGGAGGTGGCCGTGGTCGAGGCGGAGCGAACGGGGGCGGTCGTGCAGCGGTGGCTCCTGGTCGCCCTGGTTCCGCTCGTTGCTGCGGCGGTGCAGTGGCTGCTCTGGCCGGTGGTCCAGCCCTTCGTCTGGTTCTTCTTCTACCCGGCCGTATTCCTCGTCTCGCGCATCGGCGGCCTGCGCGGCGGCCTCGTCGGAACGGCCTGGTCGATGGCGCTCGCCACCGTGCTGTTCGTCGAGCCGCGGCTCGCCCTCCTGGGCAAACCCGCGCGCTTCGCCTATCCGGCCATCGTGTTCGCGGCGATGGGCGTCGTGTTCTCCGTCACCCACGAGCGCCTGCGACGGGCCAACCGCACGGCGACGCAGGCGCTCGCCGTCGCCGACGCCGCGAACCGCGATCTCGCCGCCGCGCACGCGGAGGTCAGCCGGCTGCTCGACAAGACGCGCGAGCTCGACCGGGCGAAGACGAGCTTCTTCGCCAACGTGAGCCACGAGCTGCGCACGCCGCTCACGCTGATTCTCGGCCCGCTGGCGAGGCACCTCGCGGACACGAACCTGCCAGGCGATCTCCGCCGCGACCTCGATCGGGCGCATCGAAGCGCGCTGCTGCTGCTGCGCCACGTCAACGAGATCCTCGAGGTCTCGAAGCTCGGGTCGGGGCGTCTGGTCGTCCGCTACCGCAGCGCCGACCTCGCCGAGTGCGTCGCGCGCGTGGTGTCGCTGTTCGAGGGGCTCGCCGCCGAACGCGGCGTCCGCCTCTCGCTCGCAGCGCCGCCCCACGTCCCCGCGACGCTCGACGACGAGATGATCGAGCGGGTGCTGGTGAACCTCCTCGGCAACGCGTTCAAGTTCACGCCAGACGGGGGCCAGATCACCCTCACCCTCTCGGTCGACGGGCAGACCGCGCGCCTGCACGTCGACGACAGCGGCCCCGGCGTCCCCGACGATCAGCGCGCCATCGTCTTCGAGCCGTTCCGCCAGGCCGAAGGGCGTGACACCCGCAGAGCGCACGGCACGGGCCTCGGGCTGGCCATCGTCCGCGACCTGATCACGCTGCACGGCGGCGCGGTCGGCGTCGGCACCTCCGACCTGGGCGGCGCGCGCTTCGAGATCTCCCTGCCCCTCGTCGCGCCCCCGGGCGCGCTCGTGCGGGCGATGAGCGGCTCGGGCCCTTCGGACCTGCTCGGCGGCCAGGCCGTCCTCGACCTGCGCACCGATCGAGCCCCCGGAGCCTCGGACAGCGCGGGCCCCGCCGGTGCGCCGCACCTGCTCGTCGCCGAGGACAACGCGGAGATGCTCGGCTTCCTCTGCGAGACCTTCGCGCCGCGCTACCGCGTGACGACGGCCCGCGACGGCAGAGAGGCGCTCGCGCGCGCCGTCGAGGGGCGCCCCGATCTCATCGTGAGCGACGTCATGATGCCGGAGATGACGGGCGAGCAGCTCCTCGAAGAGCTTCGAGCCAACCCCGCCTTCGACGACGTCCCGGTCATCCTCCTCACGGCCAAGGCCGACGCGACGTCGCGGTTGCACGCGC
>CAITLX010000522.1 GCA_903893335.1 uncultured delta proteobacterium
CCCCTGCCCCGCAGGCCCCCTCGGCGCCGGCGCCGGCGACCCAGGCGGCCCCTCCGGCCCCCTCTGCGCCCGCAGCCCCGCGCCCCGGCGCGACGCCGCCGCCGTACATGGTGCAGCAGCCCTACGAGCCGCCTCCCCCGTACGGCGCCTACCCGCCCCCGCAGGGGTACGCGCCGCCTGGGTACGCGCCCGGTTACGGCCCGGGCTACCCGGCCCCCGCCTACGGCGCGCCCGTCCCGGGCTACCCGCCGCCGACCTACCTCTACCCGTACGCACCGCCGGCGGGCTACGGGTACGAGCCCCCGCCCCCTCCTCCCCCGTTTCACCGCGCGCCGGCGGCTGCCCTGTGGCTGGGCACCCGGGTGAGCGCGGTCATGCCGTTCGGCAAGCTCTGGTACACCGACTCGTACCGCGGCACCGGCCCCGACGTGAGCGACTACGCGTCGGCGGGCCCGGCCATCGAGCTCGACGCGGGCGGCCGCTTCTCGCGCCGCTACATGGTCTACGGCTTCTGGCAGCACGCGGCGCTCGGCAGCGGGCAGGCGACCGACGCGACGCGCGCGGGGGCCGACGCCAACCTCTCGGGGCTCGTGCACGGCGTGCAGACCTCCGCGTCGACCGATCTCGTGGGCCTCGGCCTGCGCTGGACGTCGAGCCCCGACGACGTCGGCTTCGTGGTCGACCTCGGCTTCGGCTACCGGTGGCTGCGCGTGAAGTTCGACGACGACACGACGCTGCGGCTCGAGAGCCCGTTCGAGATCCGCCTCGGCTTCGGCGCGGACATCCGCGTCACGCGCACCTTCGCGCTGTCGCCGATGTTCGTGCTGACCGACGGCGTGTTCACCGACGGCCACTTCGAGTCGGCCACCGGCACGACGCGCGGGCTCATCGTGGACCAGGCCGGGCACGGCACCGCCGAGCTGATGCTCGGTGCGCACTTCGACGTCGCCGGGCGCTGAGGCGCGCCGCGCCCGCCCGGGCGCGTGCTACGCATGGCCCGCACGCATGGGCTACCCCCTCGAGCTCGCCCTTCGCTACCTGTCGTCGAAGAAGCGCGCCTTCATCTCGGTGGGCACCGCCTTCGCCGTGCTCGGCGTCGCGCTCGGCGTCGCGGCGCTCGCGACCGTGATGAGCGTCACGGGGGGCTTCCAGTCGCAGTTTCGCGAGAAGGTGCTGGGCGTCAACGCGCACGTGCTCGTGCTCAAGTACTCGACCGATTTCCGCGAGTACCGCGACGTGATGGCGCGCGTGCGCGACGTGCCGGGCGTCATCGGCACCGACCCGTTCGTCATCAACCCGATGATGATCTCGCACGGCACGCGCACCGCGACGGGCGTGCTGCTCAAGGGCGTCGACCCCGACCTCATGCCCACCGTGCTCGACCTCCCGCGCCACGTGCGCGAGGGCTCGCTCGCGGGCCTGCGCCGCGCCGGGGGAGCGCCCCCCGTGCGCCCGAGCGCGCCGCCGGGCGTGCGCCCGCTGCCCGAGCCGACGCTCGATCTGCCTGCCGGCGACGGCGGAGTGCTCGGCGAGGTCGAGCGCGACGACGCCGGGCGCAACGTGCCGCTGCTGCGCGCGATCGCCGCCGCCATGGCCGACGCCGACCGCCGCGACGACGCGGGCGTCGCCGCCGCGCGAGCCGACGACGTCGCCCCCACCCCTCCGCCGCGCGCGCTGCCCGCGGGCTCGCCGGTGGGCTCGGTCGTGCCCGACGGCGGCTACGCGAGCGCGCTGCCCGACGACGACGCGCTGCCCGACGACGTGGCCCCCGACCCCTGCCGCGACGCCGCGACCACGGCGAAGCTCCCCGGCCTCGCGGTGGGCACCACGCTCGCGAAGAACCTCGACGCGAAGGTGGGCGACTGCGTCGAGATCACCTCGCCGACCATCGGCTTCGCGTTCAGCCAGGGGTCGGTCAGGCCCCCCGTGGCCAAGCAGTTTCGCGTCGTCGCCGTCTTCGAGGCGGGCTTCGATCAGTACGACTCGAAGCTCGTCTACAGCGATCTACACGAGGCGCAGAGCTTCTACGACCAGGGCGACACCGTGACCGGCGTCGAGATGAAGGTCGCCGACATCGACGACGCGCGCGCCATCTCGCACCGCATCGAGAAGCTGCTGGCCAACGGCCTCTACCACACGATGGACTGGGAGGAGCTCAACCACGGCCTCTTCACGGCGCTGCTCATCCAGAAGGTCGGCATGAGCATCGTGCTCGGGCTCATCATCCTCGTCGCGGCGTTCACGGTCGTCGCGACGCTCATCATGGTGGTGCTCGACAAGAAGAAGGAGATCGCCGTGCTCAAGGCCATGGGCGCCACCGACGCGGCCATCCTGCGCGCGTTCCTCTACCAGGGCGGCATCATCGGCGTGCTCGGCACCGGCGCGGGGCTCGCGCTCGGCCTGCTCGTCTGCAAGGGGCTCATCGTCTACGCCTTCCCGCTCGACCCGCGCGTCTACTTCATCTCGCACCTGCCGGTCGAGGTGCGCGCCGTCGACTTCGCGATCACGGGCGTGGTGTCGGTCGCCATCTGCCTGCTCGCCACCGTGCTGCCCGCGCTGTACGCCGCTCGCCTGCGCCCCGCCGAGGGGCTGCGCGCGCAGTAGTCGCGCCCGGCAGAGGGGCTCCGCTCGCAGTCTTCGCGGCCCGCCGGACAGGCTCCGCGCGCAGTCAGCCCACCAGGCTCGCGTTGGGCTATAGAATCGCCCCATGCGCTCGTACCCCCTCGCGTCGCTCGCACCCCTCGCTCTCGCCGCGCTCGCGGCCTGCTCGGCCACCGGCGGAAGCTCGGTCTCGCCCGGCGGCTCGGGGGGCACGGGCAGCGGAGGCGCCGGAGGCATGGGCGGCTCGCTCATCGACGCGGGCAACCTCGACGACGACGCCGCGCCGCCGAGCACCATCGGCCACCTGCGCGGCAAGGTCGTCGCCCCCGAGGGCACCATCCCGATCTCGGGCGCGCTCGTCTACCTCACGAGCTCGACGCCCGGCCCCATCCCCGACGGAGTCTTCTGCGACCGCTGCGTGCAGCTCGGCCACTCGACGCCCTACACGTTCACGCACGCCGACGGCACGTTCGATCTGCCCGCATACGCCGAGGGCTCGCAGAAGATCGTGGTGCAAAAGGGGCAGTTTCGCCGCGTGCGCGACGTCTCCGTCGTCGCCGGCGACACCGACGTGCCGCTGCCGATCACGACGCTGCCGGGCAAGATGGACGTCGCCCACGGCGACACCATCCCGAAGATGGCGCTCGTCACCGGCGCCTGGGACCACATCGAGATGTCGCTCGGCAAGCTCGGCCTCGGCGCGGGCTCGTACGACAAGGTCGAGAACGTGTTCCCGCCGAACTTCAGCGACCCGATGCTGCCGTCCAACTTCCTCAAGACGCCCGCGACCATCGGGAAATACCAGATCGTCTTCAAGCCCTGCTCGGGCAGCAGCGGCACGACCTGCGACGACTTCACGTCGGGCGACGCCGCCATCCAGAAGACGCTGCAAGACTGGGTCGCCGCGGGCGGCAAGCTCTACGTCACCGACTACTCGTACGACTACGTGCGCCAGCCCTGGCCCGAGTACATCGACTGGCAGGGCCAGACGAGCCAGATCGGCTCGGCCTGCCTCACCGGCTCGTACACCGTCGCGGCGTCGGTCCCGGACCAGGGGCTCGCCGAGTGGCTCGCGGTGCAGGGCATCGGCAGCTTCGACGTGAAGGAGAACTGGACCCGCATCAGCGCGCTGCACGCCGTCGCGACGACCGACCTCGACGGCAACCCCACCACGGTCACGCCCAAGGTGTGGGTCACCGGCGGCTCGAGCCCCGCGACGGTGAGCTTCGAGCGCTCGTGCGGGCGCGTGCTGTTCAGCACGTACCACACCGAGGAGTCGTACAACGGCAGCTCGCCGCTCGGCGCGCAGGAGCTCGCGCTGCTCTACGTGCTGCTCGAGGTCGGCGTCTGCATCACGCCCCCGACGGTGCACTGACGCGCGAGGGGCGCGCGAGCGCCCCGCCGCACGCAGCGCGTCACGCGAAGCGCGCGCCCCGACGGCGCCTCACGCGCAGCACTCGGCGACCCAGCGCACGGCCTCGGGCTGCACGGCGCCGATGACGAGCGTGCCGACCTTCGACGCCTTCCAGGCCTCGAGGCGCTCCTTGATGCGCTCCTTCGGGCCGACGATGTGCAGCGCGTCGACGAGCGCGTCGGGCACCGCGGCCATCGCCTCCTGCTTCTTGCCCGCGAGGTAGAGGTCCTGGATCTTCGCGGCGTCGGCCTCGAAGCCGATGCGGTCGATGTACTCCTTGTAGAAGTTCTTCGACTTGGCGCCCATGCCGCCGATGTAGAGCGCGAGGCTCTGCTTGAGCGGCAGGCGGCACATCTCGACGTCGTCGCCGAGGATGACGGCCACCGTCGGCGCGACGTCGAACGTGGCGAGGCTCTTGCCGCCGCCGGCGCGCGCGAAGCCCTCGTTCAGGTTCTTCTCGATGACGTCGAAGCGCTCGGGGTGCATGCACGTCAGCAGCAGACCGTCGGCGATCTCGGCGGTCTGCGCCTGGCTCTTGGGCGCCATCGCGCCGATGTAGATCGGGATGTCCTTGCGCCCGTGCAGGATGCTCTTGAGCGGCTTGCCGAGCCCGGTCGCGCCGGGGCCGCGGTACGGGATCTGGTAGCGCTCCCCCTCGAAGCGCAGAGGCTCGTCGCGCGCGAAGATCTTGCGGACGATGGTGACGTACTCCTTCACCCAGCCGAGCGGCTTGTCGAAGGGCACGCCGTGCCAGCCCTCGACGACCTGCGGCCCCGAGGTGCCGAGGCCGAGGAGGAAGCGCCCCCCGGAGAGGGCGTCCATCGTCATGGCCGTCATCGCGGTGTTGGCCGGCGAGCGGCCGGGCATCTGCATGATGCCGGTGCCCAGCTTGATGCGGCTCGTCTGCGCGCCGATCCAGGCGAGCGGCGACACGGCGTCCGAGCCCCAGGCCTCGGCCGTCCACACCGAGTCGTAGCCGAGCCTCTCGGCCTCCTTCACGATCTCGAGGTCGAAGCCGACGCTCGAGCCCGAGTACCCCATCATCAAGCCGAGTCGCATCGCCTCCCACGTCCTTTCGGGCGCGGGGCCCCGCGCCAGCGGTCGATCAGACCATCTTCTCGGGGCGTACCCAAGCGTCGAATTGCTCGGGCGTCACCAGTCCGAGGTCCGATGCGGTCTGCTTCAGCGTCTTGCCCTGCTTGTGCGCCGTCTTGGCGATCTTCGCCGCGTTGTCGTACCCGATGTGCGGGTTGAGCGCGGTGACGAGCATCAGCGAGCGGTCGAGGTTGTCGTGGATGCGCTCGAGGTTGGCCTCGATGCCGACCACGCAGTGCTCGCGCAGGCTGTCGGCGCCGTCGGCGAGCAGCCGCACGCTCTGCAGGAAGTTGTGCGCGAGCAGGGGCTTGAACACGTTGAGCTCGAAGTTGCCCGACGCGCCGCCGATGTTGATCGCCACGTCGTTGCCCATGACCTGCGCGGCGAGCATCGTGACCGCCTCGCACTGGGTCGGGTTGACCTTGCCCGGCATGATCGAGCTGCCCGGCTCGTTCTCGGGGATGTTGAGCTCGCCGATGCCGCAGCGCGGGCCCGACGCGAGCCAGCGGATGTCGTTGGCGATCTTCATCATCGAGGCGGCGATCGTCTTGAGCGAGCCGTGCGCCTGCACGATGGCGTCGTTGGCCGCGAGCGCCTCGAACTTGTTGGGCGCGGTGACGAACGGGTGGTCCATCAGCTCGGCGAGCTTCTTCGCGACGCGCACGGCGTACTCGGGGTGCGCGTTGAGGCCCGTGCCGACGGCGGTGCCGCCGAGGGCGAGCTCGCACAGGTGCGGGAGGCTCGCCTCGATGTGGCGCAGCCCGTGGCCGAGCTGGGCGACGTAGCCCGAGAACTCCTGGCCGAGCGTCAGCGGCACGGCGTCTTGCAGGTGCGTGCGGCCGATCTTGACGATGCCGGCGAAGGCCTTGCTCTTGTCGTCGAGCGCGCCCTTGAGCCGGCCGAGGCTCGGCACGAGGTGCGAGCGCACCGCGTGCACCGCCGCGACGCTGATGGCCGTGGGGAAGACGTCGTTGGACGACTGGCCCTTGTTGACGTCGTCGTTGGGGTGCACGAGGCGCGCCTCGCCGCGCTCGCCGCCGAGCAGCTCGCTCGCGCGGTTGGCCAGCACCTCGTTGATGTTCATGTTCGACTGCGTGCCCGAGCCCGTCTGCCAGACGACCAGCGGGAACTCGTCGGCGTGCTTGCCCGCGAGCACCTCGTCGGCGGCGGCGATGATCGCGCGCCCCTTCTTCTCGTCGAGTGAGCCGAGGTCGAGGTTGACCAGCGCCGCCGCCTTCTTCACCAGGGCGAGGGCCGCGATGAGCTCGCGCGGCATGCGCTCGCCGGAGATGGCGAAGTGGTGCAGCGAGCGCTGCGTCTGCGCGCCCCAGAGCCGGTCGCTCGGGACTTCGATGGGGCCGAAGGTGTCTCGTTCGATGCGCGTGCTTGCCATGGTGGGACCTCGTAAACGCGCGGGACCATAGGCGTCGGCCCCTGGCTCGACAAGCGGTCGCGAAGTCTCGCGTGCGCCCCGCCTTCCGTCCGGGCGCCAGCGCCGGCCCGCGTGGTAGAATTCTCGGTCCCCGTGAAGGCGCTCATCAAGGTCGGCTACGCCTGCAACGAGCGCTGCACGTTCTGCCACACGGAGAACTACCGCGAGCTCGACGACACCGCCGAGCGCATCGACGCGAAGATCGATCGCGCCAAGAAGCTCGGCTACTCGATGGTCGTGCTCTCGGGGGGCGAGCCGACGCTGCGCCCCGAGCTGTTCCGGTGGGCCGAGCGCATCGCCGCGCGCGGCATGGACTTCGGCCTCGTGACCAACGGGCTCATCCTGGCCTACCCCGACGTGGTCGAGCGGCTGCTCGCGAGCCGCCTGCGCTACGTCTACATGTCGCTGCACGGCGGCACCGCGAAGGTGCACCGGTCGCTGGTGCGCGCCGACACGTTCGAGGCCGCGTGCCGCGCGGTGGGCAACCTCCACGGCAAGATCGCCCACCTGACGATCAACTGCGTCATCACCACGGCCAACGTCGACAAGCTCATCGGCGTCGTCGATCTCCTCATCGGCTACCCCGAGCTCACCATCAAGTTCTCGATGACGCAGCCCAAGGGGGGCGGCGAGAAGCGCTTCGACGTCATCGTGCCCGACATCGAGCACTGCGCGCGGCGCGTGCACGAGGCGATCGCGTACGGCCTCGAGAAGCGCGGCGACGCGCCCGGCCCGGCGTTCGCGCACGACGGGCTGCCGTTCTGCCTGCTGCCCGGCCAGGAGCACCTCTACGACGACCTGAAGACGAACGACTACGCGGTCATGATCGAGGCCGACGAGGACGACTTCTTCCCCGTCGACGACGTCGCGAAGGTGCAGCCCGAGAAGTGCGAGGCCTGCTCGCTGCGCGGCGCGTGCCCGGGGCTCTACCGGGGCTACTTCGAGGCCTACGGCGACGCGATGCTGCACCCGGTGACGGGCAAGCCGCGCTCGAACTCGTACCACTTCGTGCCGACGCGCGACGTGCCGCGCCCGCCGGGCGCCCCCTGCCCCGTGAAGCTCGACGGCACGACGCCGTACGACCGGCACCGCTCGCTGTTCGTGCGGCTGCGCGACCGCATGCGCCTCTTCGAGACGACGACGCGCGACTTCGCCGACGTCGAGCTCGCGCGCGTGAAGGACGACCTCGGGCAGATCTACGCCGACGTGTCGAACAAGCTCGCGCCCGACGACTTCGCGCGCGACCTGAAGAAGCTCGTGCTCGCCGCCGAGTGCCGCACGTGCGAGGCGCGCCCCGCGTGCACCGGGTGCTGGACGCCCGTCGCCGACGACGTCTTCACGCGCGACGACCGCGCCGTGCACGACGTGCTGCGCGGGCTCGAGGGGCGCGTGCTCGACGTCGGCTGCGGCGAGGGGCCCTACCTCGACACCCTCGCCGAGGCCGCGCGCGCAGGGCGCGTGCGCTACACCGGCATCGAGCCCGACGCCGGGCGCGCGCGCGTGCTCGCCTCGCGCCACCCCTGGGCGAGCTTCGAGGTCGCGCGGGCCGAGGACGCCCCGCTCTCGCCCGTCGATCACGTGCTCGTGCTGCGCAGCTACAACCACCTGGCCGACCCCGAGGCGGCGATCGACCGCGCGATCGCGGCGCTCGTGCCGGGCGGCACGCTCACCATCGTCGACAACGTCGCGTTCGGCCTGGTGCGCTCGCGCGAGCTCGCGGCGCGCGCCGAGCGAGGGCCGGGCGAGTTCGAGCACTACCGCAACGACGACGCCGAGGCCGCCGCGCGCAGGCTCGCGGGCCGCCCCGTGCGGCTGCTCGAGCGCCGCGACGTCGGCCCCGCGACGTCCAACCAGTGGATGCTGCGCTACGAGCGCACCGACGGCCCGCTGCCCGACGCGCGCCCATCGCCCTAGCCGCCGCTCGACGACCGGCGCCGCCGAGCCCGGGGGCGCGAGCGCGCGCTCACTTCGCCAGCAATTGCCTCGCCAGCTGGGCCTGGGCCGGGAGATTGCCGATCTCGCGGGCGAGGTCCCGCGCGTGGCCGTCGGCGAACTTCAACCCGGAGGCGTTGATCCGGGCGTACTTGAAGCTCCCGGGGACCTCGTTGCGCGTGTTGACGACGTTCGCGAGCTCGTAGTGCCAGGGAGCCAGCGGCAGGCTCGTCGAGGGCCCCACGCTCTCACCCGTGCCGTTGTTGAGGATGAACCAGTGCAGGTTGTCGGGGTAGTCCGAGGCGAGCACCTTCTCCATCTCGCTCATCGTGGCGTTCTGGTCGCCATCGATGGCGACGAACACCGTCTCCGGGTCCGATTTGGCGGCCCCCCAGGCGATGGCGAGGGTGCTGCCCATGCCGCCCGCGTTCTCGAAGGTGCGCTCCGTCAACCTCAGCCCCTGCATGGCCCGGGGGTTGAACCCATTGCCGACGATGTAGAAGGGATTGAGGGGCGCCATGCGCTCGTGGATCGCGATCAGCGCCTCGTCGCGGCTGACGAGCGGGCGCCTCTGCACCTCGGCGAAGGCCACGCCCTTGCGGGCGGCGACCCGCGCGTAGCGGTCGTGATCGACGTAGGTGACCCGCGCGTCGGAGGCGGGCCTCAACGCATACGCCTTGGTGAAGCCCGGCGGCGAGACGCGGATGCAGACGAGGTTGCCCGCGCGCGCGTCGTCGATCGCAGCCGAGACGTCGTAGGCCAGCCCCACTCCGTCGCGCCGCCCGTACACGTGCTGCTGCCCCATGGTGCTGACGGTGTCGACCTCCGTCAGGTCGCCGATCAGGATGTGCGGCTCGCTGTCGTCGAGCATGGCGTCGAACCCACGCCAGCTGATGAGGACGATGCCCGGAATGCGGTACGTCTGCATGACGCTTCGCAGGTAATCCATGGCGTTGGAGAAGCCGCTGTTCTGCATCGTCATGAGCGAGACCTCGCCCGTGGCCAGCCACCGCCCGACGGCGACCGCCGGGATGGACCGCTCGGAGGGCACCACCCAGCGGTTGACCTTCCCTGCCTCGGCCAGGTCCATCAGGTACTGGTCGATGCTCGAGAGAATGGAGTCGGCCACCATGCAGACGGTGTCGACGCCGCGCGCGCGGAAGGTGTCGACGATGTCCATGTCGGAGGGGACGTCCGACAGGAACTGCGCGGCCCACGACGAGGTGAAGCGGTTCTGGCTCGCGACCGCGCGCTCGACGATGGCGTCGGCCTCGTCGGGCGACACCTCCTCCGTCACATAGCTGGTCAATCGCGCATTGACCTGCCGGATCTTGCGCGCCATGTCCTGCGCGACCAGCCGCGTGAACTCCAGGGCGACCTCGGGGGCCGCGCGGCCGAGCTGCACGTAGCGCACGGCCGACAGCCAGCGCAGCCGCACGTCGGTCTGCGCGTACACGTCGGCCGAGCGGATCGGCTGCCCGATGATGCTCATCTCGCCGACCAGCGCGCCCGCGGACAGGTAGCCGAGCACCGAGCGGGGCTGCCCGCTCTGCTCGGCGAGCTCGACGCGCACCGAGCCCTCCTCGATGACGTAGCAGCCGTCCCCCTCGTCTCCCTGCCGGATGAAGCGGGTGCCGGCGGCGAAGCGCCGCTCCTCGAGGTAGCCATCGAGGACGCTCCGCTGCGCCTCGGCCATGCCGTCGAGAACCGAGGTCCGCTCGTGTGCCTGCGCCGCTTGCATCCGTTGCCTGCTCCGATGCGCCTCGCGGACGTGAAAGACCGACGAAGGCGAAGTTTCAGTTGAACACGCAGGGTCCGGCCGATCAAGGCAGTCGGTAGTTTCGAGGACGCGGCGCGCGGGGGGTGTGGGCGGCTACGCCGTTGGTCCGAAGGCGGCGCCGCGGCGCTCCCGGACGACGCGGGTTTGTGTAGGTTCCCGCGAATGTTCCTCATCACCCGATCGTCGCCCATCGCCCACCTCTCCCTCGTGTGCGCCCTCGCGGCCCTCGCCCCCGCTTGCGGCGGCGCGCAGACGCTCGGCGACGTCGCCGCCCAGCACCTCGACGACCACGCCGACGACGCGAGCGGCTGGGGAGACGTCCTCGAGGAGATGCCGGCGGACCTCGGCGCGGCTACGGCCGAGCTGACCGAGACGGCAGCCGCGCTCGTCAAGGAGATGACCGACCTCCCCGCGCCGGGCCACGTCGAGCTGAAGGACCTCTCCGCCGACCTCGCGCGCTTCCAGGGCAAGGCCGGCGCCGATTTCCTCGCGGCCGCGAAGCGCGAGGCGGGCAAGGCGAGCGCGTTCGAGTACGTCGTGCTCGGCGTCCCCGAGCTC
>CAITLX010000523.1 GCA_903893335.1 uncultured delta proteobacterium
CTTCTTCTGACCGAGGCGCCGCGCTCGCCGCGTCAGGGGGTCGAGGCGGGAGGCAGCACGGGAATGCCCGCGGGGCGGCGCCCCACCCCCGGCTCGGCGCGCGGCGCGGGCGGCGCAGCCTGCTCGGTGGCGGCTGAGACGGGCGTGCGCATGAACCAGAGCGCGGCGAGCGCCGTGACGATCGCCACGCACGCGACCACGATGATCGCGATGGCGACCCCGCGACCGGCCGCCGACGCGCGCGCGGCGGGGGCGGTCGACGTCGCGACCGGGAGCGCTCCACCCGGCGGCGAGCTCGGCCAGGCGGGCGGCGACGCGGAGGGAGCGGCGATCGCGACCGGCGTCGGCGCATCGAACGGCAGATCGGGCAGCGGCGCGACCTCGGGCAGCGCGAGCCCGAGCGGCGCCGGGAACGCCATCGTCGCAGCCGTGGCGAAGGGCGAGGGCATCGCCATCGGCGCGGCGGGCTGCAGCGCGGTGACGTCGTCGTCGGGGCCGAACCCGAGCGTCGGCTCGAGCGCCGAGCCCTGAAGCATCGTGGACGCGGCGCCGAGCACCTGCGCGTCGTGAGCCGCAGCAGCGCCCGTGAGCACGAACGCCGGCGCTGGCTCCTCGGTCATGTCCATCTCGAAGGCGGGGAGCGGCTCGTCGTCGCGCGCGGGGCCGAAGGCGTCGAAGCCCAGCGCGGTGAGCCCGGCGTCGGGCGGCGGCGGGGGGGCGTCGTCGAGGAACGCCAGCGGTCGCTCGCTCGTGAAGTCGATCGCCACGGGGGCCGCCGCCGCGGCGGCGATCTCGGCGACGACGGACGCCTGCATGGCCTGCGCGAGCGCAGCCTGCGCGTCGTCGAACAGCGACGGCAGCGTGCGCGCCGTCAGCTCCACCGCCTGAACGGCGGCCGCAGCCATCGCCTCGGACGCGGGCATCGTCGCCGCGAAGGCATAGCCGCGCGCCCCGGGCGCCGGCGCGACCTGCGCGACCTGCGCGACCGGACTCGGCGCCACGACGGGCGGCGACGACGGCTCGGTGACGCGGACGTCGACCGCTCGAGCGACGGGAGCCGGCGTGCGATCGACCGCCGTGACGAGCGTCGACGGCACGTTGGTGTCGCGGGTGCGCTCGCGCGGCTCGCTCACCCGCGTGACCTCCTCGACGACCGAGGTCGCGGCGGCGCGGGCGCGCGCGACGCGCTCGGGGGTGCGCCACGAGCGGCAACCGCGCGATGGGGGCCTCGAGGACGGTGCGGACCTCGGCGATCGGCGTGGCGTCCTGCTGGAGCGTGAGCGGATCGCCCTCGGCCGCCGGCCACGAGCCGAGCACCGCCGTCGTGTACGAGGGGCCATCGGCAGGCGGGGTGCTGTGCGACACCGGCGCGAGCCAGATGAAGAGGTCGGCCTCGAGATCCTCGATGCGCCAGGTGCGGTCGGCGGTGCGCGTGGCGAGGCCGCGATCGAGCACGTCCTGAAGCTGGTCGTCGCCGGCGTCGAAGATGGCCAGCGGTCGCGGTCGGAGCGACGCGCCGCGTCGAGCGGCGGACGCCATCGACTCGCCCTGAAACGGCGGCTCGCCCGTGAGCGCCGCGTAGAGCGTGGCGTGGAGCGCCCACACGTCGTCGGGCGCGCTCGCGACCCCGCCCGCGGAGCGCTCGGGCGAACAGTAGGCGGCGTCGGCCGAGGCCAACCCGTGCGTGAGCACGGGCACCTGCCCGCCGTCGTCGCGCTCGACCAGGATCGCGCGCGGGGAGATCGCGCCGTGCACGGCGCCGCGCTCGTGCATCTGCGCGAGCCCGTTGGCCACGTGCAGGACGCAGCGAATGGCAGCGTCGGCGTCGAGCGGGCCGGCCTCGAGCAGGTCGAACAGGGTGCGCCCCCGGATGTGCTCCGCGACGACGACCGCAGCGTCGCGATCGGCGGACGCACCGGGCGGAAGCTCGTCGGCCTTCGGCTCGAACACGATGGCGACGAGCGTCGCGAGCCGCGCGTGCTCGAGGCCCACCGCGCGCTCGAGCCCGACGGCCCGCGCCACCGTCTGGAGCGACAGCACGACGTTGCGCGAGGTGCGCTCGTCGATGCCGTACCAGGTGACGCTGGTCGGGCGCCCCTCGACCCGACGAACGAAACGGTAGCGCCCCGCCAGGGGCCGAGGGTCGATCATGGTTCAACCCGTGACGCTACCCTGGCAACGCGTCCCGTTTCAACCTCGGTCGCCATTTGTACGCGAAGCGAACCGAGCCGCCCCCTCGAACGCCTCGCGCTCGAGCGCCGCGCGGCCGTGTGCGAGCTCGCCCGCCAGCGCCTCCGCGAGCGGCAGGCCGGCCTGCTCGTAGGCCGAGAGTCGGTCGCCCCGAAGGGCCGCCTGGGGGAACGCCGCGAGCTCGTGCGCCAGCGCCTCCGCGGCAGCGCGGCCCGTCCCGGTGGGCACCACCCGCGTCGCCAGGCCCATCGCGAGCGCCTCGTCGGCCGACACCGCTCGCCCGGTCAGGATGAGGTCGAGCGCTCGACCGAGCCCGACGATGCGCGGGAGGCGGACGGTGCCGCCGTCGATGAGCGGGACACCCCAGCGGCGGCAGAACACGCCGAGCACGGCGTCTTGCTCCACGATGCGGAGATCGCAGAAGAGCGCGAGCTCGAGCCCGCCCGCGACCGCGTGCCCGGCGATCGACGCGATGACCGGCTTGCCGAGCAGCATCCGCGTCGGCCCGAGCGGCCCGTCCCCCTCGACCTCGACGCGGTTCGGCCGACCCTCGGCGAAGGCCTTGAGGTCCGCGCCCGACGAGAAGGTCCCGTGATCGCCGTGCAGCACCGCTACGCGCGCCGACGCGTCGGCGTCGAACGCGCGGAACGCATCGGCGAGGGCCTCCGCCGTCTCGCGGTCGATCGCGTTGCGCCGCGCTGGCCGGTCGATCACCAGGGTGGTGACCGGCCCGACCCGCTCGACCCGAACCTTCGCCCTCGTAGCCTCGGCGCCCTCGCGCGCCGGGGTCACTGCGGGTTGCTGTCGAAGCAGCAGCGGAAGCCGGCGTCGAAGAGCTGGAACGTCGCGTTCACGCTGTAGAACGTGAACCCGCACGCCGCGCCCTGCTCGTCGGCGGTGTTGAACGCGCCGCCCATCAGGGGGTAGCTCGCGTTCGCGTCGCACGTCGCGCTGTTGCACGTGATCTCGCGCAGGTTGCCCGTGAGGTCGAACGCCGAGCCCTTGGTCGTGCCGTTGGCGTTGAGGTTGGCCCAGTCGGCGAAGCAGTGCGTCGCGACCGCCGGCGGGGCCGCGCCCCCCCACCCCGTCGGCAAGAGACCGTGCTGCACGCCGAGCGTCGAGGGCGTGCCCGCGACGTCGGGCACGAAGTCGTACGCGCCGAGGTTGCACGTCCCGGTGGTGCCGAAGCTCGAGGTGGTGCACGTCGCGCCGCGCGGACCGTAGCCCCAGGTGCAAGCCGAGTTCGTCGTCGGCGTCGGCGTTCCGCCCGTGTTGTCGACGGTGCACGACTTCCGCCACTCGGTCGTCTTGCAGATGCGTCCGCCCATCGCCGAGCACACCTGCGACACCTCGGTCGGCGTCACGTTGAACCAGGGGATCTTGCCCTGGGTCGAGCAGGACGGCGTCTTGTCGAGCGTCGCGCCCGCCGGCGCGGCCGACCAGTACCCGTTGCCGGTGCCTGCCGTCGAGGTCGTCGCCGACGGACGGCTGGCCTCGTAGGCGTACATCCAGAGCGCGGGGCCGAGCTGAACGACCGCCGGCGACACGTAGGTCGCCGCGCTGCCCGGCGACTGCTTGGGCTCGTCGATCGAGCCGTCGCAGTCGTTGTCCACGCCGTCGCACACCTCGGTGCACCCCCCGGGCAGCGAAGCACAAGAGGCCGCCGCCGCGCTGCACGCCGTCGAGGCCTTGCTCGCGGCGCAGACGTAGGTGCCGGTGGTGCGGCAGGCTCCCTGCGAGCCGGGCGAGGCGTCGTCGCTCGCGCAAGCGTCGCCGAGCACCTTCGTCGCGATGACCGGACGCTTGAACGACTCGTCCACGTTGCCGTCGCAATTGTTGTCGAGGCCGTCGCAGAGCTCGGCCGTCTGGCCGCAATTGGCGCCGGTGCAATAGCCGGCCGGGAAGGCGCACGTCCAGGCGCCCGCCTGGCAGCTCACCGTGGTGCCCGTCGTGCACGCGCCCGGGTTGGCCGCCGCGAGCCCGACGCCGCACACCTGGGTGCTCGACGGAACGACGATGCCGTTCGGGTGCGTCACGTCCTTCAGCTCGTCGACGTTGCAGTCGCAGTTGTCGTCGGCCGCGTTGCACTGCTCGATGGCGCTGACGAAGGTGCACGCGCGCTCGCAGTCGCCGGCGTTGCCGTCGCAGTTGTAGAAGCCGACGACGCAGCCGGTGCGGGCGCACTGCCCGGCCGAGCAGCCCCAGATGCCGTGGCCTCCGAGCGTCGAGCAGTCGTGGCCGCACGAGCCGCAGTTGTGCACGTCGGTCGCGAGGTCGGGCTGCCCGCTGAGCAAGCCGTCGCAGTTCGAGTCCTCGCTGCACTTGTCGGTCGCTTGCTGCGCGACCACCGACCCCACGCACGTCTTGGCCCCGGCGACGCAATCGAACGTGCCGGCCCGGCACGGCGACGTCCCGCCGCTCGGCGCGGCCGGCGGCACGTTGCAGGCGCCTCCCACGTCGGTGAGGTGGTTGTCGATGACGCCGTCGCAGTCGTCGTCTTGCCCGTTGCACGTCTCGGTGGCGCCGCCGACGGCGCCCACGCACACGAGGCTGCCCCCCTGGCACTTCTTCACGCCGGCGGTGCACGCCCCGATGGACGAACCGCAGGGCTGGTTCTCGCCCGACGGGTTGTCGTCGACCGTGCCGTTGCAGTCGTCGTCGACGCCGTTGCACGTCTCGGCCGTGCCGCCGACGGCGCCGACGCAGACGAGCGAAGCGTTCTGGCACTTGATCTGACCCGCGGCGCACGCACCGACCGCCGACCCGCACGACGCCCCCTGCCCGGCCGCGCCGTCGTCGACGGTGCCGTTGCAGTCGTCGTCGATGCCGTTGCACGTCTCGGCGACTGCGGAGGTCGAGCCGACGCACGCGAAGGCGCCGCTCTGGCACTTCTGCTGACCCTTGCGGCACGCGCCCACCGCCGTCCCGCAGGGAGCGTTCTGGCCGGTGGGGTTGTCGTCGACGGTGCCGTTGCAGTCGTCATCGACGCCGTTGCACGTCTCGTCGACCGCACCGATGGCGCCGACGCACGCGAACACGCCGCTCTGGCACTTCTGCTGGCCCTTGCGGCAAGCGCCCACCGCGGAGCCGCAGGCGGTGTTCTGCCCCGTCGGGTTGTCGTCGACGACGCCGTTGCAGTCGTCGTCGAAGCCATTGCACGTCTCGGTCTGCGGACCGGCGGCGCCGATGCAGGCGAACGCGCCGTTGATGCACTGGTTGCTGCCCTGGTGGCAGGCCCCGACCGCCGAGCCACACGCGACTCCCTGGCCGGCGGGTGAATCGTCGATGATCCCGTTGCAGTCGTCGTCCACGCCGTTGCAGATCTCGGCCGTGCCGCCGACGGCGCCCACGCAGGTGAGCGACCCGCCCTGGCAAGCGCGCGTCCCGGCCCTGCACGCACCGACGCTCGAGCCGCACGGCAAGCCGACGCCCTGGGCCGAGTCGTCCACGGTGCCGTTGCAGTCGTCGTCGACGCCGTTGCACGTCTCGGCCTGCGGGGTGATGGCGCCCGTGCACACGACCGCGCCCGACACGCACCGCCGCGTACCCGCCTTGCAAGCGCCGACGGCGAGACCGCACGCCGAGCCGTCGCCGGCGATCTGGTTGTCGATCACGCCGTCGCAGTCGTCGTCCTGTCCGTTGCACACCTCGGGCGTGGGCCCGAAGAACCCGATGCACGACAGGGCGCCCGCCACGCACTGGTTGCTGCCAGCGCTGCAGTTGCCCGTGTTCGAGCCGCACGAGCTGCCGACGCCCGAGGCGTTGTCGTCGATGGCGCCATTGCAGTCGTCGTCGAGCCCGTTGCACGCCTCGACGGCGACGCCCGGCATGAGCACGTTCGGCCCGTCGCAGGTGATGACGCCGTTGTGGCAGGTCGCCGTGCCCGCGTGGGCCGGGAGCCCACAGACGCCGAGCGTCGAGCCGTTGCACGCGATCCCGACGCGCGCGTCGGTCAGGCTCGGGTCGAACTGATCGATGAGCCCGTCGCAGTCGTTGTCGACGTCGTCGCAGACCTCGACCCCGCCCGCCGTGGGCGTGCACGTGTACTCGCAGCCGTTGGCGTACTTGTGGTCGAGATCGACGTGGCCGGGGTTGCACGCGCCGATCTTGCACTGGGTGTTGAGCAGGTCGCAGGCGCCGCCGCCGACCGCGTGCTCGCACGCCGGGGTGCCCTCCGACACGACGCACACGGTGCCGCACTTGCCGCAGTTGAGGACGTCGGAGCAGACGTCCACGTCCTCGTCGACCTGGTTGTCGCAGTCGTCGTCCTTGCGGTTGCAGCGCAGCGCGGGGTCGGACTCGTCCGTGACGACGACGCCGCCGACGAGCGCCGGCGAGCAGAAGGCCTCGCAGCCGTTCTTCGGGTCCTTGTCGAAGTCGTGGTAGTCGGCCAGACACGTCGTGTAGCCGCACGCGTCGCTCTGGCAGGTGACGCCCGCGACGTTCGACACGACGCGACCGCAGTCGGCGAGCGGGCCGCTGGCCCCGCAGCCGCCGCAGTTCTCGGGCTTGGACTTGTCGACGTCGTCGACGCCGCCATTGCAGTCGTTGTCGAGGCCGTCGCACACCTCGATGCCACCGTTGGTCAGCACGCACCGCTCGACCGCGGCGTCGTCGATGCCGCAGTTGCTGAGCAGGCACTCCTGGTCGGCGTCGATGAGGACCCAGTCGTTGCTCGCGTCACGCGCGCCGGCGTCGCTGCCGCCGGCGTCCTCCTCGCAATCGCGGAAGCAGTACGCGCCGGTGGTGCAGCCCGTCGAGCCGACGGCCGCAGCGGCGAGCAGCGCCGCGAGAATGCGTCCGATGCGGTTCATCGCGCACCCCCTTCCTCGAGCGCCGCGGCATCGTCGTCGCGCCTCGCGCGACGCCGCCGCAGGCCCACCACGACGGCGCCCAGGGCGAAGAGCAGCGCGCCCTCCGCGCTGCCGCCGCCGGAGCGCGGGCCGGTCTCGCACGCGCAGCCTCCACCGCCCGTCGCGAGCCCGAACACGCCGCGCTCGACGTTGGTCGCGGGGGTCGGGACGCCGGAGTCGGCGACGACTGCGCCGTCGGAGGCGTCGGCCGCGTCGGCGTCGACGCCTGCGTCGACGTAGGCCGCGACGCACTCGCCGTCCGCGCAGAGCGCGCCCGCCGGGCAGGTGATGCCCTGGCAAGCCGACGACCCGCAGATGCCGGTGACCGGATCGCAGACCTGCACGGCGCCCGGACACGGGCTGCCCGCGTCGCTCGCGCAGCGATCGGGCGCGCACGCTCCGGCGTCCGCGCCACCGTCACCCGGCACGCAGACCTGGCCGCTCGGGCACCCCGCCGCGCAACCGGTCGCGACGCAGGTGCCGCCGTGGCACTGCTCGCCCGCGGTGCAGGTCACGCCCACGCACGACCCGACGCAGGACGACCCGGTGACGTTGCCGCTCGCGTCGTACGTCGGCCGGCAGAACTTGCCGGTCGGGCACGAGACGCCGTCGCACGGGTTGACCGCGCACTGGCCATTCTCGCAGACCGAGCCGACGCCGCACGGGACGTTGAAGCAGTCGTTCTCGACGCAGCGCCCCGCCGCGGGGCCGACCTCGGCGCAGACGAGCGGCGAGGCGCAGGTCACGCCGTAGCAGGGGCTGTGGCAGCCCGTCTGACCCTTGCACACGCACACCGGCAAGGTGGCGCCGGCGTCGGCTGCCGTCGCCGCAGGCTCGCACTCGACGCGCGCGCCGCCGTCGGCCCCGGCGGTCGAGACGGTGCGCTGCGAGCAGTCACCGCCGCAGGGCGGCGTGACGCAGAAGGCTCCGGTGCGCGCGTGATCGTCGCTCTCGGGCGTGATCTCGCAGACGTACGGCCCGGTCGGGCACTTGCCCTGCTCGCCGCCGCCGCAGCGCTGCGCGCACTGGCAGCCGTTCTGGAAGGCGACGCACGTCTTCTCGGGGTTGGTCTTGCCGCAGATCGGAGCGCCCGCGTCCGCCGAGGGGTCGTCGTCGACCAGGCCATTGCAGTCGTTGTCGAGGCAGTCGCACGACTCGGGCTGGGCATCGACCCCGCCGACGCAGGCGAAGCCCGACGCGACGCAGGCGAAGTGCCCCTTCTTGCAGGCGCCGACGTCGCTGCCGCACACGTCACCGACGTGCTGGGTGGCGTTGTTCGGGTTGGCGCTGCCGAGCACGCCGTCGGGCGCGTTGCCGTCCTCGTCCACCTGGCCGTCGCAGTCGTTGTCCTTGCCGTCGCACACCTCGGGCGACGGGCCCTTGCCCCCCTCGCACACGACGCCGCCGTGGCCGTCGCACGCGGTGAGACCCGTGGCGCACTCGCCGGTGAACGTCAGGTGGCCCGCGTACTTCGTGGCGTCGTAGGCCGGATCGCACGGCGCGCCGAGGATGATGCCCTCGTCGATGATGCCGTTGCAGTTGTTGTCCTTGCCGTCGCACGCCTCGACCTTGGGGCCCGTGCCCCCGAGGCAGGTGATGATGCCGGCCTGGCACACGAGCGAGCCCTGGACGCACTCACCGCCGGACGGGCCGCAGGGCACCGACACGAAGTTCTCGTCCGTGTTGCCGTTGCAGTCGTTGTCGACGCCGTCGCACACCTCGGTGCCCGGAGCCGCGCCCCCCTGGCAGCGCCACGAGCCGGCGAGGCACTGAAGCTGCCCGGGCCTGCACGGCGAGGTCAGCGACCCGACGTCGTGGCAGGTGGCGCCCGTCGGCGGGCACCACGAGACCGACTGGAAGGTGCAGCACGAGCCAGCCTGCGACCAGCAGTTGCGCTCGTTCCCGGACGGCGTGTCGGTCGGGTTGTCGTCGATGAGGCCGTTGCAGTCGTTGTCGACGCCGTCGCACGCCTCGGCCTGCGGCTGGGTGCCGCCCGAGCAGACGAGCGCTCCGCCGACGCAGGAGGTCGTGCCCTTGCGGCACGGCGGGGTGGTGCTGCCGCAGGCGTTGCCCACGCCGGGGAGCACGCCGTCGTCGACGGTCCCGTTGCAGTCGTTGTCGAGGCCGTCGCAGATCTCGCTGCTCGGACCGGTGGCGCCGCTGCACGCGAACGCTCCGGCGCCGCAGACCCAGCGGCCGGCCGCGCAAGCGCCGACGCTCGAGCCGCAAGCGGCGCCGATGGTCTCCCCCGGGGAGGAGGGGTTGGCCGACCCGTCGATGCCGCTCGGCGCGGCGCCGAGCTCGTCGACGAGGCCGTCGCAGTCGTTGTCCCGGCCGTCGCAGAGCTCGGGGACCGGGGCCACGCCGCCGGCGCACGCCACGGCGCCCGCGACGCAGGCCGTGACGCCGGGGCGGCAGTCGCCGCCCGTGCGCGTGCCCGGATAGGCCGCCTGGTCGTAGGGCAGCTGGCAGGCTGCGCCGAGGCCGACGAGGATGGAGTCGTCGACGACACCATTGCAATCGTCGTCGCGGCCGTTGCAGGTCTCGGGCACCGGGCCGACGCCGCCGCTGCACGCGAACGCGCCATTGACGCACGCCCACGCGCCCGCGGTGCACGAGCCCGTGGTCGAGCCGCACGCTCCGCCGACGACGTGCGAGGGCGCCGCGAGGTCGGCGGTGCCGTCGATGCCGTTGGGCGCCGCGCCGACCTCGTCGATGAGGCCGTCGCAGTCGTTGTCGATGCCGTCGCAGACCTCGGGCGACGGCGTCAGGCCGCCGTTGCAGGTGAGCACGCCGCCGAGGCAGGTCGTGACGCCGCTGCGGCACTCGCCGGCGACGCGCGAGCCGGGGTAGGCCGCGGTGTCGTAGGTCGGGCGGCACGAGACGCCGACGCCCGCGAGCGCGCCATCGTCGACCTGACCGTTGCAGTCGTCGTCGACGCCGTTGCACGTCTCGGTGCTCGGCGTCGTCGCTCCGCCGCAGGTCACGACGCCCGCGACGCAGGACGTGGTGCCCGTGTGGCAAGCACCGACAGCGCTGCCGCACGTCGCGCCGAGGGGCGGCACGCTCGACTCGTCGGTCTGCCCATTGCAGTTGTCGTCGACGCCGTTGCAGACCTCGGTGCCAGGGGCCTGGCCGCCGATGCACTTCCACGCCCCGACCTCGCACGCGAGCTGCCCGGCGGCGCACGGCGCCGCGAGCGTGCCCGCGCTGGTGCAGGTTGCGCCCGCGGGGGGGCACCAGGCCGTGGCGCCGTAGGTGCAGCAGTTGCCGGGCAAGGTCCAGCAGCTCTTCGCGGCGCCCGTCGGCGCGTCCTGCGGCGCGTCGTCGACGACGCCGTTGCAGTCGTTGTCCACGCCGTCGCACTGCTCGGGCTGCGGCGGAACGCCCCCCTGGCAGACGAGGGCGCCCCCGACGCACGCGGTCGAGCCGGCGGCGCAGGGCGCGCGCGTGTTGCCGCACGACCTGCCGATGCCCGGCAGGGCGCCGTCGTCGACGACCCCGTCGCAGTCGTTGTCGATGCCGTCGCACACCTCGTCGCTCGGCCCGACGTAGCCGCTGCACGTGCCACCGCACGGCTGGCTGCCGCGCTGGCACTGCGTGTTCGGGTGCGAGGCGTCCTTGTAGACGAGCCCCCCGACGCCCGGCACGTCGCACGCGGCGGCGGCGATGCCGTCGTCGATGACGCCGTTGCAGTCGTCGTCGAGCAGGTTGCAGGTCTCGAGCGGGAACGGCCCCTGCGCGGAGCACGTCGTGTAGAAGTTGCCGGGGCCGCCGGCCAAGCAGGCGTTCGGGCTGACGGCCGTCGTCTGCGATCGGCACGTCTGGGTGCCGGCGCAATAGGCCGGGACGCCCGTGCCCGTGATGCCGCACGGCACCGTGGCGGTCAGGCCGTCGTCGACCTGCCCGTCGCAGTCGTTGTCGCAGCCGTCGCACACCTCGGCGCCTGGATTGCAAACCGCGCAGCCTGGCAGCGAGAAGGCATTGCCGTTGCCCGAGGCGTTGTCGACGACCTGATCGCAGTCGTCGTCCTGGCCATTGCACGTCTCGGCGGCGGGGCAGTGCGCGGGGCTGCCGCACTTGGAGAAGCCCTCGTCCACGCTGCCGTTGCAGTCGTTGTCGACCGAGTCGCAGGTCTCCTTGGGGTCGTAGCAGAGCCACGCCGTGGGGTCGGTCGACTGCGCGACGGTGGTGCAGGGCAGCTTGGTCGTGTCGCCCGACGGCGCGCTCGGCGTGATGCTCGCCTGGAACGTGGCGAGGCACGCGGTGCGCTGCGCCGCGGTCGTCCACGCGCAGCACGTCTGCGCGGTGTCGCAGTAGTGGCGGTAGCCCTCGTCCGTGCAGCCGTTGCAGTTGTTGTCGCCGTTGTCGCAGGTCTCGGGCTGCATCGCGCTCGCGACGATCGACGCGAGCGCGTTCGAGAGCGTGGCTTCGTCGGCGGTGGAGTACGAGGTGGTGGTGCCGCCGGCCGCCGCGATGTTGTCGAGCGAGGCCTTCGTCGCCCCGGCGAAGCCGATGACGTGCGTCTTGATGTGCCAGGTCTGCCCGCCGTAGGTGACGCCGGTGTTCCAGAGCCGACCCGCCTCGTAGACCGCGAGGCCCTGGCCGTTGTTGTTGGGCACGCCGTTCGCGTAGCCCATGTCGCACGTCTCGTCGCCGTCGGTGATGAGGATGACGTTGAGCGAGCGGCACCCGCGCTCACCGTCGGCGGCGAGGCCGATGGGCGTCGGCACGGCGAGCCCCGTGAACGGGTCGGTGAACACGCCCGCGAAGTAGCGGTTCATCGAGTAGAGCGAGCCACCGAGCGGGGTGTTGCTCGCGGCGCCGATCTCGGAGTTGCCGCACGCGTTGTCGACCCATCCGAGGATGCTGGCGACGTTGCTCGCCGGCGCGGCGGCGTTCGCCCAGAAGGCGTCCTGCACGATCGGCTGGAGGATCGTCGCGCCGAGGTGGATGTTCTGGCCGATGGAGGGCTCGGCGAAGATCGGACCGCAGAAATTGTTGTCGTTCGGCGCGCGCGTGGCCGCGCACTGCGAGTAGCAGGTGGCGCCGCAGGTGCAGGTCGCGTTGCTGCAACCCGTCTCGCGCCAGGCGTACGACGAGAGGCCGAAGTTGACCTCGCCGAACGCGCGCACCGTGTTGCGCACGGCGCAGCGAGCGTGCCCGATGCGGTTGCTCGGGTAACCGGTGCACGAGGGCGCGCCGGTGACCCCCGTGGTCATCGAGCCCGAGTTGTCGACGATGACCATGAAATAGGGGCGCGACGACGCCGGCCACTTCGACGGGTCGGTCGAGGTACAGGCCGCTGGCTCGGCGGCCTGCGCGGCCCGCGGGACGGCCACCGCCGTCACCATCATGGCGGCCGCGGCCACGAGCCCGCCTCGAACCGCGGACCGAACCGCGCCCCGCGCGCGAACCCCGGTCCGAACGAAAGAGCGCGCGCCAGCCGTAACCGGCACGACCCACCCCGAGAAGCGCAAAAGACTCAGCACGCGTTGCCCCTAGCCGAGGAGGAAATGCACCAACACTGGAATACTGCCGGATGATCGCACGCGACGCCAAGGATGGGCAAGGGGCCACCGGTTCGATGATGGTCGCGCATCGTCCTTCACAGGGCCACCTTCCCGAGGGGTGCCACGACGCCGACCGGCGCAGCCCCTCGCAGCGCGTCGTCGAGGCGCGAGGCGAGCTCCGCCCCGCGCATGGCCGGCAGCGCCCGCACGGGGCGGTCGAGCGGCACGAAGAAGTCGTCCCAGTGCGACAGGAGCACCGCGCGGGGGGCGAGCGCCCCGGCGACGCGCTCGACGAGCCTCGGCGTGGACGTCCAACCCGCCACGCACAGGAGGAGGAGATCGACGTCTCGAGCTCCGAGGCCCTGCTCGACGAGGTCGGCGCTGCCGACGTGCAGGAGGCGGCGACCGGCGACCTCGATCTCGACGCTGAACACTGCGCCGCACCGGTAGCGCTCGGCCCGCAGGGGCACGACGGCGTCGCAGTCGGCGATGTCGCCGGGGAATGCCACGCGGCCGAGCAGCATGCGCGAGTGGACGCTCGGCGCGAAGCGCAGACGGAAGGGGCCGACCTCGACCTCGGTCGGCCGCTCGCCCGGCCCCGGCTCGACGCAGGTGACGCGGTCGGAGGCGACCCCCTCGAGGTGGCACAGGGCCACCGCCGAGCGCGAGCCGAACACGCGGGCGCCCGTGAGCCTCGCGAGCGCGGGCACGTCGAGCACGTGGTCGAAGTGGGTGTGGCCGACGACGATGGCGTCGGCGCGCGGCACGAGGCGCGCGAGCGTGGCGAGGTCGGGCCGCAGCGGCGCGAGCACGCAGCGGGCGAGTGACGCACGCGTCAGGTAGGGGTCGATGAGCACCACGTGCCCCTGGTGCTCGAGCGCGAAGCCCGCGGTGCCGAGCCAGCGCACCTCGACCGGCTCGCCGCGGGGGGTGGGCAGTCGCGTGACGTCGAGCGCGGGCAGAGGGGTCATCGCCGCGCCGCCTGCTCGGCGCGCTCGCGCGCCCCGCGCACACCCACGAGCGTCGCGCCGTCCTCGGGCAGCACGGGGCCGAGCGCGACCGAGGCGGCGATGGCCGCGAGCGTCCAGAGCGCGTCGTCCGACGCGCCCGCGCCGTCGAGCTCCCACACCCAGGGGCAGCGCGCGGCGAGCGCCGCCATGCCCCCCGCGCGCCCGCGCTGCTCGGCGGCGCGCGCGTCGTCGAGGTCGGCCTCCGTGGCCGCCCGCGCCGTCACCGAGCAGCGGACGAACGCCCCGCTGGCGAGCGCCATGCGGACCCCGTCGGGCGCGGACGCCTCGAGCGCCGTGCCGAAGAAGCGCGCCGCGCTCTGCGCGAGCGCCGGGACGTCGACCCGCCCCTGACCGTGCTGGGAGAAGACGCGCACGCGCACGCCCGACAGGGGTACACGGCGCGGCCCTCCGCGCAAGCGCGCGCTCCGCCCCGCGCCGACCTCGGGGCTCGTTTCGCCGGGAACGCGGCCCGCTCCAGGGGCCGGGTGTATCGTCGCGCCCCAGCGATGGTTGCCCCGGTCGTCCCCCGCGTCGCGCTCGTGCTCGCCGGCGGCGGCGCGCGAGGCGCGTACGAGGTCGGCGTGCTGCTCCACCTCGTGCAGGAGGTCGCCCGCGACGTCGGACCCCTGCCGATCCGCATCCTGTCGGGCACGTCGGTCGGCGCGATCAACGCCTGCGCCTTCGCCGCGGGGCTCGACGACCCGGTCGCGTCGGCCTCGCGCCTCGCGCAGCACTGGCTCGACCTGCGCGTCACCGACGTCGTGCAGCCCTCGAGCCGCGACGCGATCGGCCTGGTGCGCACGCTCGTCGGGCGCCCCTCGAACAGCATCCCGCCGCCGGGCGAGCGCCGCGGCGGCCTGCTCGACATCCGCGGGCTCGAGCGCATCGTGCGCCTCGCCATCCCCTTCGACCGCATCGGCGCCCACCAGCGCAGCGGGCTGCTCGACGCCGTGACCGTGTCGGCGACGCACGTCGCCTCGGGCAAGACGGTCGTCTTCGTCGACCGCGACGGCGGGCCGCTGCCTCCGTGGACCCCCGACGCGACCGTCGTGCCGCGCAGCGTCGAGATCGGCCCCGACCACGTCCTCGCGTCGGCGGCCATCCCGTTCGTCTTCCCCGCCGTGAGCGTCGACGACGAGATGTTCTGCGACGGAGGGCTGCGCCAGAACATCCCGCTGTCGCCCGCGCGGCGGCTCGGCGCCTCGGGGCTGCTCGCGGTCAACCCGCGGCACGTGCCCTCGACGATGCCGAGCGAGCCGGTCGCGCACGCCCGCGAGGCCGCGGCCTACGGGCCGCTCTTCCTGCTCGGCAAGGCGCTCAACGCGCTGCTGCTCGATCGCATCGACAACGACGTCGACCGCCTCGAGCACATCAACGCGCTGCTCGACGCCGGCACGCGCCGCTTCGGCCCGGGGTTCATCGACGCCATCAACGAGGAGCTCGGCAAGCCGCCCGGCCAGGGCGTGCGCCCGCTGCGCACCATCCTGCTGCGCTCGTCGCAGGACATCGGCGCGATGAGCGCCGCGTACGTCCGCTCGCCGCTCTTCGCGCAGCGCGTCGGCGGCATGCTGGGCAAGATCATCCGCAGGATCGCGGACGGCGACGCCGTGAGCGAGGCCGATTTCCTCTCGTACGTGCTGTTCGACGGCGAGTTCGCCCGCCAGCTCATCGAGCTCGGCCGCGCCGACGCGCGCGCTCGACACGAGGAGATCTGCGCGTTCTTCGAGGAGCAGCGGCTGCACGGCGCGGCGAGCCGCCCGACGCTGCGGGTGGCCGCGCGGTCGTGACGCGCCAGCGCGTGCTCTGCTCGGCCGCGCTTCCGGGTGGCGCCCTCGAGCGCCTGGCCGCGGCGCACGACGTGACGGTGGGCGAGCCGCCGACGGGGCTCGGCCGCGACGCGATCGCGGCGCGCATCGCGCCGTTCGACGCACTGCTCACGCTGCTGTCCGATCGCGTCGACGCCGAGTTGCTCGCGCGCGCCCCGCGGCTGCGCGTCATCGCGAACTACGCGGTGGGCACCGACAACCTCGACCTCGAGGCGTGCGCGGCGCGCGGCGTCACCGTGACCAACACGCCGGGCGTGCTCACCGACGCGACGGCCGACCTCGCCCTCGCGCTCATGCTCGACGCGTGCCGCCGCGTGAGCGAGTCCGACCGGCTCGCCCGGGCGGGCGCGTGGCGCGGCTGGGCGCCGGGCGAGATGCTCGGCGTGCGCGCGACCGGCGCGACGCTCGGGCTGGTGGGCTTCGGGCGCATCGGGCAGGCCGTCGCGCGGCGCGCGCGGGGGTTCGACATGCGCATCGTGTACTGCCAGCGAAGGCGCGCCGACCCGGCCGTCGAGCGAGCGCACGAGGCGACCTTCGCGCCGCTCGACGAGCTGCTCGCCGCGAGCGACATCGTGTCGCTGCACTGCCCCCTCACGCCCGAGACGCGCGGGCTGCTCTCGCGCGAGCGCCTCGCGCGCATGAAGCGCGGCAGCGTCCTGGTGAACACCGCGCGCGGCGCGTGCGTCGACGCCCGGGCGCTGGCCGAGGCCGTCCGCTCGGGGCACCTCGCGGGCGCCGGCCTCGACGTCTACACGGCCGAGCCGGCGATCGAGCCCGAGCTGCGCGCCGAGCCGCGGATCGTGCTCTCCACGCACATCGGGAGCGCCGACGGGCCCACGCGGGCGAAGATGGCCGACATGTGCGTCGACGCCTTGCTCGCGGCGCTCGGCGGAGGCGACGTCCCGCACCGCGTCGGGCCCCTTCCCTCCCCCTCCCCACCGGGGTAGACGGACGGGTCAGCCGCGGCGCTCCGCGCTCCCCTGCAAGAGCCCGGCGCGCCCCCACGCGCGCCCCCCCGAGTCACGATGTCCGAAGAGACCCCGAACGTCACCCTGAAGCCGATCAGCCTGCAGGACGAGATGCGCTCGTCCTACCTCGATTACGCCATGAGCGTCATCGTGGGGCGCGCGATCCCCGACGCGCGCGACGGCCTGAAGCCGGTGCACCGGCGCATCCTCTTCTCGATGCACGAGCAGAAGATCAACGCGAGCGGGCCTTACAAGAAGTGCGCGCGCGTCGTCGGCGACGTCATCGCGAAGTACCACCCGCACGGCGACGCGGCCGTCTACGACGCCCTCGTGCGCATGGCGCAGGACTTCTCGCTGCGGCACATGCTCGTCGACGGCCAGGGAAACTTCGGCTCCGTCGACGGCGACCCGCCGGCCGCCTACCGCTACACCGAGTCGCGCCTCGCGCGCATCGCTGGCGATCTGCTCGCGGACCTCGAGAAGGACACCGTCGACTTCGCCCCCAACTTCGACGAGAGCGAGCACGAGCCGGTCGTCTTGCCGGCGCGCTTTCCGCTGCTGCTCGTCAACGGCTCGAGCGGCATCGCCGTGGGCATGGCCACGAACATCCCGCCGCACAACCTCGCGGAGATCGTCGACGCGACCATCGCGCTGGTGCGAAACCCCGACCTCTCGGTCGACGAGCTGCTGCGCCTCGTGCCGGGGCCCGACTTCCCGACGGGCGGCATCATCTACGGCCGCGCCGGCATCGAGCAGGCCTACCGCACCGGACGCGGCAGCATCGTCGTGCGCGCGCGCTGCGAGATCGAGAAGTCGCAGGGGCGCGGCGACCGCGAGCAGATCGTCGTCACCGAGATCCCGTACCAGGTCAACAAGGCGCGCCTGCACGCCAAGATCGCGGAGCTGGTGCGCGACAAGCGCATCGACGGCATCTCCGAGGTCCGCGACGAGAGCGACCGCGACGGCATGCGGCTCGTCATCGAGCTCAAGAAGGACGTCTTCCCGCAGTTCGTACAGAACCACCTGTACCGCCTGACGGACATGCAGACGACGTTCGGCGTCATCAACCTCTCGATCGTCGAGGGGCGCCCCGAGGTGCTCGATCTCCGCCGCACCATCCTCGTGTTCATCGAGCACCGGCGCGAGGTCGTCACGCGCCGCACGCGCTTCGAGCTTCGCGAGGCCGAGGCCGCGCGCGAGATCATCCTCGGCCTCGGAATGGCCACGACCGAGACCGACCTCGTCATCGCCACCATCCGCGCCGCCTCCGACCCCGAGACGGCGCGCGCCGACCTCATGCGGCTCCCGCTCGCCGGGCTCGAGGCCTTCGTCCGCAGGGCGGGCCGCCCCGAGGGCGAGATCGCCGACGCGCTGGCGCGCACGCCCTACACGCTCTCCGAGCGTCAGGCCAAGGCCATCCTCGAGATGCGCCTGTCGCGCCTCACCGGGCTCGAGCAGGACAAGCTCGCGCGCGAGTACGGCGAGCTGTGCGATCGCATCGCGCACCTCTCGGCCATCCTCGGCGACGAGAAGCTGCTCTGGGACGTCGTCGTGCGCGAGCTCGAGGAGAGCCGCGCGAAGTACGCCGAGCCGCGCCGCACCGAGATCGTCGCCGACGAGGCCGAGATCAGCATGGAGGACCTCGTCCAGGAAGAGGACATGGTCGTCACGATCTCGCACGCCGGCTACATCAAGCGCACGGCCGCGACGATCTACCGCTCGCAGCGGCGCGGCGGGCGCGGCAAGGTCGGCATGGAGGCCCGCGAGGAGGACTTCGTCAACCAGCTCTTCGTCGCCTCGACGCACGCGTACGTCTTCTTCTTCAGCGACCGCGGCAAGGTCTACGTCAAGAAGGTCTACGAGATCCCGCAGGCGGCCCGCAACGCCAAGGGTCGCGCCATCGTCAACTTCGTCGGCATGGAGCCCGGCGAGAAGGTCGCCGCCATCACGCCCATCAGCGAGATGAAGGAGGGCACCTACATCGTGACGCTCACGCGCGACGGCCTCATCAAGAAGACCGACGTCACCGAGTACGAGAACTTCCGCGAGAAGGGCATCATCGGCGTCCGCATCGAGGAGGGCGACCGCCTGCTCGGCGCCGCGGTCACCGACGGCGAGCGGCAGATCATCATCGCGACGCGCTCGGGCATGTCCATCCGCTTCGACGAGAAGCAGGTCCGGCCGATGGGGCGCGCCACGATGGGCGTCAAGGCGATCGACCTCGACGAGGGCGACCACGTCGTCGGCCTCGGCGTCGTCTGCTCGCCCGACGAGCAGGTGCTCGCGGTGTGCGAGAATGGCTACGGCAAGCGCACCCAGCTCGACGAGTTCCGCGAGCAGAACCGCGGCGGCAAGGGCGTCATCCTCATCGACGCGAGCGACCGCAACGGGCCGGTCGTCGGCGTCGCGCTCGTCACGAAGGACCACGAGGTCATGCTCGTGACCGACCGCGGCCAGACGCTGCGCACCAAGGTCAGCGAGATCCGCGAGACCGGGCGCAACGCGCAGGGCGTGCGGGTCATGAGCGTCGAGGAGGGCGAGCGCGTCGTCGCCATCGAGGCCCTCGCCGAGTCGAGCGACGAGCCCGACCCCGAGGCGGCGCCCGACGAGCCCCCCGCGTCGACAGGTGACGCGCCGGCAGGCGAAGCATCGACAGGTGACGCGCCGGCAGGCGAAGCATCGACAGGTGACGCGTCGGCAGGCGAAGCGCCTGCGGGCGAAACGCCGGCATGACGGAGCGGGCGCGCCCCGCGCCGCGGGGCCCCTCGAAGGCGGCCACCGCGGCCCGCTCCCTGTTCGCCCGACTGAAGGCCGCGCACCCCGACGCGCGCTGCGAGCTCGAGCACGCGAGCCCGTTTCAGCTGCTCGTCGCCACGGTGCTGAGCGCGCAGACGACCGACGTGCAGGTCAACAAGGTGACGCCCGATCTCTTCGCGCGCTGGCCCGACGCGCCCGCGCTGGCCGCGGCCGAGGGCGCCGAGGTCGAGGCAGCGATCAGCCGCATCGGCATGTTCCGCCAGAAGGCGAAGAACGTCGTCGCCCTCTCGCGCAAGCTGGTCGCCGAGCACGGCGCCGAGGTGCCGCGCACGATGGACGCGCTCGTCGAGCTGCCGGGCGTCGGGCGCAAGACGGCCAACGTGGTGCTCGGCGTCGCGTTCGGCGCCCCCGAGGGCGTCGTCGTCGACACCCACGTGCAGCGCCTCGCGCAGCGCCTCGGGCTCACGCGCGCCGCCGAGCCGGTCGCCATCGAGCGCGACCTCGTCGCGCTGTTCCCGCGCTCGAGCTGGGACGCCCTCGGCCACGTGCTCATCTTCCACGGGCGTCGGGTCTGCTTCGCGCGCAAGCCCGCGTGCTCCACCTGCCCCGTCGCCGACGCGTGCCCGAGCGCCTTTCGCGCCGAGCAGATCGGGCGAAAGCCGAAGCGCGCGCGCGCGGCAGCTCAGCCGGCGCGGAAGCGCGCGACGAGGGCCTCGCAGGCCGAATAGGGGTCGATCGCGCGCTCGGACACGGCGCGCGCGGCCTCGTCGATGGCCGAGCCGAGCCTCGCGACGGCCTCCTCGACCAGCGCGTCGCGCAGCGTGGCGCGCAGCTCCTCGTGCGCCCGCTCGGCGCGGCGCGCGCGACCGGCCTCGGTGCCCTCGAGCCACGCGCGGTGGCGCTCGAGGTGTGCGAGCAGCTCGGCCGTGCCCTCGTCCTTGGTGGCGACGCAGCGCTGGATCGGCGGGACCCACACGCCCTTGGCGTGGCGCACGCTCGCCCCCGCGACGTCGAGCGCGCCGGCTGCGTGGCTGCGCGAGTGCGCGCCTGCGCTCACCGTCTCGCCGCCGAGCGCGATCATCACCTCGAGATCGCGCACGGTGGCGTCGGCGCCCTCGCGGTCGGCCTTGTTCACCGCGAACACGTCGGCGCACTCGAGGATGCCCGCCTTGCTCGCCTGCACGTCGTCGCCCATGCCCGGGGCCATGACGACCAGCGTCGAGTGCGCCGCGCGCGTGACCTCGAGCTCGTCCTGCCCGACGCCGACCGTCTCGATGAGCACGACGTCGGCGCCCCACGCGTCGAACACGCGCACCACGTCGCGCGCCGAGCGCGAGAGGCCGCCGAGCGCGCCGCGCGTCGCGAGCGAGCGGATGAACACGTCGGGGTCGGCGAAATGGCGCTGCATCCGGATGCGGTCGCCGAGGATCGCCCCGCCCGAGTAGGGGCTCGTCGGGTCGATGGCGACGACGGCGACGCGACGCCCCTGCTTGCGCAGGTGCGCGACCAGGCGGTCGGTGAGCGTGCTCTTGCCGGCGCCCGGGTTGCCCGTGACGCCGACGATCCACGCGCGACCGGTGTGCGGGAAGAGCCCCTTCAGCAGCTCGCGGTGGCCAGGCACCGCGTCGTCGACGAGGCGACACGCGCGCGCCGTCGCGCGCAGCTCGCGGGCCAGCACCCCGGCGACGAGCGGGTGCATCGCGCCCTCAGACGCGCCCGGAGGCGGGCGCCTTGGCCAGCAGGCGCTCGAACCAGGCCGCGCCGAGCTTCTCCTCCGCGCTGTTGGCGCGCAGGCGCGCCGCGAGGTGCTGGAAGTCCACGTGGTCGAGCTCCTGGTCCTGGTTCATGCAGGTGAAGACGATCGTCTCCTTGCCCGTGCGCGGGTCGACGTGCCGCTGCAGGCACTGCGCGCAGACCTCCTTCATCATGCACTGCATGGGGGAGTTGATGCTGCCGATGCCCACGTGCCGGGGGTCGAGCATCGGCGCGAGCACGCCGTGGCGCGCGTCGCGCACGGCCGCCATCATGCGGTCCGAGCCGATGGCGATGATGCGCCGCACGTCGGCGAGGGCGATCGGCGCGCCGCCGAGCTCGCCGCGCCCGTAGGCCGCCATCGCCTGCACGATGTTGCCGCGGAAGTGGCGATCGAGCGGACGGCGGGGCTCGACCTCGGCGCCCGCGTCGGTGCACCACACGACGACGTCGGTGCCGGCCTCGACCTCGTCGCGCTTGAAGACGTCGGCGCCGTTCTTGTACGCGGCGAAGTAGAGCACCCGCGCGCCGGAGGCCTTGAACGCGCGCGCGATCGAGAACAGCACGGCGTTGCCGAGCCCGCCGCCGCAGAGCAGGACCGTCTCGCCCCCCTCGGGGACCTCGGTCGGGGCGCCCGTCGGCCCCATGACCACGACGCGCTCGCCCGGCGTGAGCGTGGCGACCAGGCGCGAGCTCGAGCCCATCTCCAGGACGATGAGCGAGAGCAGCCCGCGCTCCTTGTCGACCCAGGCGCCCGTCAGGGCGACGCCCTCCATCGCGAGGCGCGTGCCGTCGACGACGCGGGCGAACTGCTCGTAGTTCTGGAGCCGGTAGAACTGCCCGGGCTCGAATTTGCGCGCCGCGGCGGGCGCGTGCACGACGAGCTCGACGATCTGCGGCGTGAGGCGCTCGACGTGGTGCACGCGGGCGATGAGGTCGTCGTCGAGCCGGTTGAACAGCGGCTCGGGGCTCGCGCCGCGCCCCTCGGCGGGGCCGCCGGCGTGCAGCACGACCGGCGCGACGAGGCGCACGCCGTCGCGCGCGCTCGCCATCGCCTTCACGACGCTGCCCGCGTAGTGCGGGTGGTTGTCGCCGTAGTAGCTGACGGTGTGCACGCCGTCGCAGTAGCTCGTGAAGAAGGCAGCCTTCGGGTCATCGACCTTCTCGACCGAGACCTTGCCCCCCTCGCCGAGCACCGCGCGGTGCGCCTGGAAGAACTGTCCGCGGCGATCGAGCGCGAGCGCGCCCGGTCGCTCCTTGGCGTACATCGTGTTGGGGCTCGTGCCCGCCGCGACGCACACGGTGCGCGCGGGCAGCTCGAGCATCTCCCCCGAGCCGCGCCACTTGCCGGCCGCGTCGAGCCTCTGGCGCTCGAAGCGCATCGCGCGCACGGCGCCGCCCTCGTCGAGCAGCGCCTCGACCGGCGCCATGTTCTCGACGTAGCGCACGCCCTCCTCGAGGCTCTTGATGACCTCCTCGTGGTTGAGGCGGTAGGCCGGCGAGTCGACGACCGATTTGCGGTAGACGAGGTGCACGCCGCCCCACGCGTCGAGCAGCGGCTGCAGCTTCGGCTCGCGCCCCTCGCGCGCGGCGCTCGCGCGCTCGGCGTCGATGGCGTCGGCGTGCGCGAGCTGCTCGACGAGGAAGCCGCGCTCCTCGGCGTCGAAGCGCGCGAGCACGGCGGCCTCGCCCTGCTCGGCGAAGAGCGTGCGCAGGCGGTCGGCCGTCTTCTCGACCTGCACGACGTAGTAGGCGAGCAACTCGGTCGCGGTGTCGATCGCGGTCAGGCCGCCGCCGATGACGACGGCCGGCAGTCGCACCTGCAGGTTGGCGAGCGAGCTGGGCTTCGCCGCGCCGGTGAGCTGCAGGCCCATCAGGAAGTCGCTCGCCTTGCGGATGCCGCGCGCGAGGTTGTTCTTCATCTCGACGATGGTCGGCCGCCCCGCGCCCGCCGCGATGGCGACGTGATCGAAGCCCATCTGCCAGGCGTCCTCGAGCGTGACGGTGCCGCCGAAGCGGACGCCGCCGTAGACGCGCATGAGCCGCTGGCGCGCGAGCGTGACGTAGAGGACGGTGAGGAAGTTCTTGTCCCAGCGGACGGTGATGCCGTACTCGCTGACGCCGCCGAAGCCGAGCAGGATGCGCTCGCCGAGCGCGACCTCGAGGTCGCCGAAGCGCTCGATGGGGCGCGGCGGCTCGACCGCCGAGCCGGTGAGCTCGACCGGCAGCGGCTCGATCTTCAGGCCGTCGATGGCGGCGACCGCGAAGCCCTCGCGCGTCAGGTGGTGCGCGAGCGTGTAGCCCGCCGGCCCGAGGCCGACGACGAGCACGTTCTTGCCGTTGTAGGGCAGCGCGTGCGGGCGCCGCACGTCGAGCGGGTTCCACCGCGTGAGGAAGCCGTAGATCTCGAAGCCCCAGCGCATGCGCAGCACGTCGACGAGCACCGCCGTCTCGACCTGCGGGATGTCGACGGGCTCCTGCTTCTGGAAGACGCACGCCTTCATGCAGTCGTTGCAGATGCGGTGCCCGGTGCCGGGGCACATCGGGTTGTCGAGCGCGATGAGCGCGAGCGCCGCGAGGCTGTCGCCCACCGCGCGCATCTCGTGCATCTCGCCGATCTTCTCGTCGAGCGGGCAGCCGGCCAGCGGGACGCCGAGCGGGTTGTGCTTGATCGCGGCCGTCTTCGCGTCGACGAGGCCCTTGGCGCACGAGTCCTTGTCGCGGTCGTGGCAGAGCAGGCAGTAGTCGACCTCGGCCGCGGCCTCGCGCGGCGTGCAGCGCGGGTCGGAGAGCTCGAAGCCGTGGCGCTCGCGGCGGTGCCCCTCGGGCCCGACGAACAGCTCGGGGAGCGCGGGGTCGGGGCGGCGAAGCTGCACGAGCGCGCCGTGGTCGACGGCCTCGGGGGCGTGGAGCGACGACCAGTCGCGGGCGCCGTCGCGCGGATCGGCGCGGCGCGCGAGCAGCCACGCCTCGAGCGCGTCGAGCGCGAGCGCGACCACGGCGTGGTCCTC
>CAITLX010000524.1 GCA_903893335.1 uncultured delta proteobacterium
AGCGACAGGTCGCGCACGGCGCCCTTGTCGGCCGAGGTGACGAGCATGGCGTAGGCCTTGAGCGCGGCCGACACCTTGCGGGGGCGAGGCTGCGCGGGCTTCCAGCCCAGCTTGACCTGCTCGGCACGCCGCGCGGCCAGCTCGTCATCGCTCACGAGCGCGTCGATCGTGCGGTTCGGGATGTCGATGCGGATGCGATCGCCGTCGCGCAGCAGGCCAATCGCGCCCCCGGCGGCTGCCTCGGGGGAGCAGTGGCCGATCGACAGCCCCGACGTGCCGCCCGAGAAGCGGCCATCGGTCAGCAGGGCGCAGGCTTTGCCCAGCCCCTTGGACTTGATGTAGCTCGTCGGGTAGAGCATCTCCTGCATTCCGGGGCCGCCCTTGGGGCCCTCGTAGCGCACGACGACGACGTCGCCCGCGCGGACTCGGTCGGCGAGGATGTGCTCGACGGCCTCGTCCTGCGACTCGACCACGTGGGCCGGGCCTTCGAACACCATCAGGCTGTCGTCCACGCCCGCCGTCTTCACCACGCAGCCGTCCAATGCGATGTTGCCGCGCAGCACGGCGAGGCCACCCTCCTTGCTGTAGGCGTGCTCCAGCGAGCGGATGCAGCCCTCGGCGCGATCGAGGTCGAGGGTCGGCCAGCGGGTGCTCTGGCTGAACGCCACCTGCGTCGGAATGCCCGCGGGGCCTGCCTTGTAGAACGTCTGGACGGCCTCGGACGGATTGCGGGCGATGTCCCACTCGTCGAGGGCGTCCCTCATCGTCTTGGCGTACACGGTGGGCACGTCGGTGTGGAGCTTGCCGGCTCGGTCGAGCTCCCCGAGGATGGCCATGACGCCGCCTGCGCGGTGCACGTCCTCGACGTGGTACTTGCTGCTGTTCGGCGCGACCTTGCAGAGCTGCGGCACGACCTTCGACATGCGGTCGATGTCGGCCATCGTGAAGTCGATCTCGGCCTCGCGCGCGATGGCCAGCAAATGCAGGATGGTGTTGGTCGAGCCCCCCATGGCGATGTCGAGCGCGATGGCGTTCTCGAAGGCCTTGAAGCCCATCGAGCGAGGCAGCGCCGAGGCGTCGTCCTGCTCGTAATGGCGCTTGGCCAGCTCCACGATGGTGCGACCGGCTCGCAGGAACAGCTGCTCGCGGTCGGCGTGCGTGGCGACCACCGTGCCGTTACCGGGCAATGCCAGGCCGAGGGCCTCGGCCAGGCAGTTCATCGAGTTGGCGGTGAACATGCCCGAGCAGGAGCCGCAGGTCGGGCACGCCGAGCGCTCGACCTCGGCCAGGTCGGCGTCCGACACCTTGCTGTCGGCGGCCATCACCATGGCGTCGATCAGGTCGAGCTTCCGCATCTCCGGGGCGTGCGTGGTGGGGTTGGCCAGGCGCGCCTTGCCCGCTTCCATGGGGCCGCCCGAGACGAAGATGGCAGGGATGTCGAGGCGCATCGCGGCCATCAACATGCCGGGGGTGATCTTGTCGCAGTTGGAGATGCACACGATCGCGTCCGCGCAGTGGGCGTTGACCATGTACTCGACCGAGTCGGCGATGATGTCGCGACTGGGCAGCGAATACAGCATTCCGTCGTGGCCCATCGCGATGCCGTCGTCGACGGCGATGGTGTTGAACTCCTTGGCCACGCCGCCGGCAGCCTCGATCTCGCGCGCGACCAGTTGACCCAGGTCCTTGAGGTGCACGTGACCGGGCACGAACTGGGTGAACGAGTTGGCGACGGCGATGATCGGCTTGCCGAAGTCGCCGTCCTTCATCCCGGTGGCGCGCCAGAGCGAGCGCGCCCCCGCCATGTTGCGGCCGGC
>CAITLX010000525.1 GCA_903893335.1 uncultured delta proteobacterium
CACGACCTCGCCCGCCGGCTTGCCGAGGGCCGCGACGAGCGCCGACGCGCACGAGGCCGCGGCGCCGAGCCAGGGGCCGAGCAGCACGCCCGCTGCCGCGGCGAGCCCGGGAAGCTCGCGCAACCGCGCCGCGAGCGACGCGAGCGCCGCGGCGTCGTCGTGGTGCGACGCGACGTCGATGTCGGAGGCCGCCGCCCAGTCCGCGTCGAGCAGCGCGGGGGCATCGACAGCGACGAAGCGCAGCCCGAGCGCGAACGCCGAGGGGTGTGCGTCGAAGGCGCGCGCGAGCGCGTCGGCGTCCCACCCGGCGCGATCGACGCGCGGCACGAGCACCTTGCCACGCCCGAGCGACGCGAGGTCGAGCACCGCGCGGTCATGCCCACGCGTCGCGCGCAGCACGCCCGACGACGTCGCCACGCAGGCGCGCGCCGGGCCGACCTCCCAGACGCCGAGCGCCGCGACGAAGGCCTCGAGATCGGCGCCGAGCACCGCCGGAGCCTCGAGCGCCTGCTCCCACGCGGCGTCGTCCACCGCGCCCGACGTGAGCGCGCTCGCCCCCGCCCCGCGCGACACGAGCGTGACCTCGGCCCCCGCGCGCGCGGCGGCCCAGGCTGCGGCCGTGCCGGCCAGCCCGCCTCCGACGACGACGACCCTGCGCGCGCTCACGAGTCACGCTCCCCGCCGAGCCCGAGCTCGGAGCGGACCGACGCGATGACGAGCGCCTCCTGCCGGGCCTGCTCGGGACCGAGCGCGACCACGCGCGTCTCGACCTGCTTGCCGAGGAACGCCAGCGCCTGGCGCGCCCCCTCGGCCGGCGCGAGCCCGCGCTCCTCGGCCACGATCTGCCCGCAGCGGGCTGCGCAGCGCATGCCCCCGCAGGCGCCGAGCCCGAGGCGCGTGCGCCGCGACACGTCGTCGACCGAGGTCGCGAGCTCGTCGCGGACCGCGTGCCGCACCTCGGCCTCGAGCACCGGCTCGCACGCGCAGACGACGGTCGCCTCGCGCGGTCGGCGGCGGATGCGCTCGGCGATGCGCTCGCTGCGCGCGCCGTGGCGGTAGACGAGCCTCCGCGCCGCGACCGCGTCGACGCCGAGCGAGACGGCGAGCGCCCCGTCGTCGACCGTGGCCTCGCCGCCCGGCAGCGGGCTCGAGTGCGTGGAGCAGGGGCGCGTCGCGCCGAGCTTGCGCGCGACGACGTCGGTCATCTCCTCGGCGAAGAGCCGGTAGCTCGCGAGCTTGCCGCCGATCATCGAGTAGAGCCCCGCGGCGCCGTCGGCCTCGTGATCGACCACGCGGTGATCGCGCGAGAGTTGGTCCTCGTACGGACCGAAGCCGTAGAGCGTGGGGCGCACGCCCGCGTAGGTGCCGATGGCCCGAGCGCGGCCGATCGCGGGGAACACGCGCGCGACGCCCTCGACGAGGTAGCGCACCTCGTCGCTCGTCGCGCGCACGCGGTCGAGGTCGCCGTAGTAGTCGTCGTCGGTCGTGCCGATGATCGTCATGTTCTCCCACGGCTCGAGGAAGATCTGACGGCCGTCGACCGCCTTCGCGACGACGGCGTAGTTGGTCAGGCGGCGATCGAAGAGCACGTGGATGCCCTTGCCGCCGCGCACGCGCGCCGCGCGCCCCGAGAGCCCACCGCGGACGGCGGTGAGCGGGGCCCACGCGCCCGTCGCGTTGACGACCGCGCGCGCCGTGGTCGTGCCGCGCTCGCCCGTGACGTCGTCGCGCCAGGTGACCCCGCGCGCCGCGCCGCTCGCAGGGTCGCGGTCGATCGACTCGACGGTGGTGTGCACCCGCACCGTGGCGCCGCGCTCGACGGCGTCGAGCGCGTTGGCGACGCAGAGCCGCGCGCCGTCGATGCCCCACTCGTCGAAGGTGATGCCGCCGACGTTCGGCCCCGCGATGCCGGGCTCGAGCGCCGAGAGCTCGGACGCCGAGAGGCGCGCGTGGGGCTTGCCGCGCTTGAGCGGCTGGTAGTCGTCGTACGCCCCGAAGAAGGCGTCGACGAGCTCGAGCATGACGCGCGCGGTGCGGCCGTCCTCGACGGGCATGAGAAACGGGATGCGAAACAGCAGGTGCGGCGCGATGCGCTGGATGTGCCCCGAGTCGCGGCACGACGACTCGGTGACCTTGGGGTCGTACGACAGGTAGCGCGGCCCTCCGTGGATCATGCCGCTCGAGTTGCCGCTCGCGCCGAACGCGAGGTCGTTGCGCTCGAACAGCGCGACCTTGAGGCCTCGCAGCGTCGCGTCGCGCGCGACGCCCGTGCCGTTGACGCCCCCGCCGATGACGACGACGTCCACGTCGGGCGCGCGCTCGAGCGACTCGACGAGGCTCACGAGAGCGCCTCGACCAGGCCGTCGACGACCGCGAAAGCGGCCTCGTTGCCCTGCTGCACGTGGCGCGCGAGCGCCGCCTCGAACTTGGGCAGCTCGCCGAGGAACGCTCCGAGCGCCCCGGCGTCCATCCGCGGAACGGTGAGCCCGTAGCCGTACTTCTCGACGTAACGCGCGTTCATGTCTTGCTCGAACTGGTGGGCGACCGGCACGCAGAACAGCGGCTTGCCCAGGTAGATGGCCTCGTGGATGAGCGAGAGGCCGGCGTTGGTGACGACAGCCTTGGCCGACGCGAGGTCGGCGACGAACTCGGCCTCGCGGAAGCCCTTGAGCACGACGTGGCCGCGCTGCTCGTCGCGCCGCAGGCCGTAGACGACGAAGCGCTCGCCGGTCAGCGTCGCGAGCGCGTCGAGCAGCGTGTCGTCGCTGGTGGACGTCTGGTAGACGAGCACGTGGTCGCCGCGCGTGGGGCGCGCGTCGAGGATCTCGCGCCGCAGGATCGGCGGGACGATCGTCACGCGCCCCTGCCACTTCTCGCGCACCTTCGGCGCGAAGAACGACGTGACGACGTAGTGATCGCACCCTGGGAGCTTGGCCTTCACGAACGCGCGCGTCGCGCGGTAGTCGGCCTCGGCCCCCTCCCACACGTCGCGGTCGTGCTTGCACTTGTGGATGATCTGCTGGTTGTCGAGCGACACGATGGGGAGCCCGAAGCGCTTGGCGAACGCCCACGACCAGGACTCGAAATCGCTGAAGACGAGGTCGGGGCGGTAGTCGCGCACCTCGGAGAGGTACGCCTCGACGTTGGCCAGCAGCATCGACGGCGCGAGGGCGACGTTCTTCAGCAGCGACACGTCGCGGTCCATCGCTCCGTGCCGGTAGTGCAGCGTCAACCCTCGGATCTCGACGACGTCGGCGAAGCGAGCCGCGAGGTAGGCGTGCGCGCGCCCCGAGGCCACGAGCTTGACGTGGTGGCCCTGCGCCTCGAGGTGCGCGGCGACGACCTGCGAGCGCGTGGCGTGTCCCATCCCCTCGCCGACGACGCCGTACAGGATGCGGCGAGGGCGCATGTCACTTTCCGGGCGGCGGCGGCGGGCGCGAGACCTTGAGGTTGCGGCGGCTCGGAGGCTCGGTGCCCAGGCGGATGGACCAGGTGAGCTTCACCAGGCTCTTCATCACGTGCGGCACGCGCTTCCAGAGGTTGATCGACGGCGGGCGCTTCTCGACGACGCGCACGGGGATCTCGCGGATGCGCAGGCCCGCGCGGTAGGCGCGGATGACGAACTCGCTGGCGAACACGTCGCGATCGACGAGGCACTCGCGCGCGACGCGGCTGAGCGCCTCGCGGCGGAACGCCTTGAGCCCGTGCGTGTCGGTGCCCCGGAAGCCGAGCGTGACGCGCAGCAGGTTGGTGTAGACCAGGCTCGCGGCGTGGCGCATGACCGGGCGCTCGTCCTCGGAGCCCTCGGCGAGCTTCGAGCCGATGACCATGTCGAAGTCGCCGCCGTCGAGCAGCTTCACGGCGCGCTCGTGGAAATCGACGTCGCAGAGGTCGATCTCCTCGCAGATGACGATCTCGCCGCGGGCCTCGAGGATGCCGCGCTTCATCGCGGCGCCGTAGTTGGGCTCGCCCATCGAGAAGGCGCGCACCTCGGGGTATTTCGCCGAGAGCTCCTCCGACAGCGAGACGGTGCGGTCGCGCGAGCCGTTCTCGGCGAGGATGATCTCGTAGGACCACCCGAGGGGAGCGAGGCGTTCGCGCAGGTCGATGACCGCGGACCGCAGGATCCCCTCCTCGTTGTAGATGGGAATGACGAAGGATATGCGCGGCGCGCGCGGGGAAGTCATCGCGCGTGCGGCCTTATCACAGGGTCGCGCCGGAGGCACCACCGTGAGTCGTGCTAGCGTCGGCGCATGCGATCAGGCTCCCTCTCCCGCTCGGCCGCGGGGGCCGCTCTCCTCCTGCTCGCGAGCGCCTGCTCGCCGAGCGATGGAGCCATCGACGTCGCAGGGGGCGCAGGCGGAACCGGCGGGGGCGCCGCGGACGACGGCAGCGTCTCGACCGGCGGCTCCGGCGGCGCAGCGGGGGGCGACGCGGGGGTCGACGCAGCGGCGGACGTGAGCGTCACCGACGCCGCCGACGCGAGCGAGGCCGACGCCGCCACCGACGCGCACGACGCCGCTGACACGAGCGTCACCGACGCCTCGGACGCCTCCGACGCGCCGCACGACACGACGCTCGACGCCCCTGCCGACCTCGCGATCGAGGAGGCGGCGCCCCCTGCCTGGCCCGGGGCGATCCAGCTCTCGCTCGTGGCGACCGGGCTCACCGCGCCGGTGCAGGGCATCGGCTCGCCCGGCAGCTCCGACCTCTACGTCGTCGAGCGCGGCGGCACGATCCGCATCGTCCGAAGCGGCGGGCTGCTGGCGACCCCGTTCCTCGATCTGTCGGCGAAGGTCTACGTCGGAAGCGACTCGCTGGGCCTGCTCGGGCTCGCGTTTCACCCTTCCTACGCCTCGACCGGCCGCTTCTTCGTCCTCTACAACGAGCTCAACGGCACCGCGCGCGTCGCGGAGTACCACCGCTCGTCGAACCTCGACGTCGCCGACGCGGCCGAGGTGCGCACGCTCTTCACCGCGCTCCAGCTCTACCCGGGCACGCCGGGGGGCTCGATGGCCTTCGGCTACGACAGCTACCTCTACGTCGCGCTCGGCGACGACGACGTCTTGGCCAACTCGGCGCAGTCGCTCACGTCGCGGCGCGGCAAGATCCTCCGCGTGGACGCCGACACCCTGCCCGACGGCGGCGGCGTCGCCGTGCCCCCCGGCAACCTCCCCGGAGGCGACCCGCTGCTGTGGGACTTCGGCCTGCGCAACCCGGCCCTGTCGTTCGATCGCGAGACGCGCGACCTGTACATCCTCGACCGCGCCGCCTCGGGCCTCACCGGCCGCGACGAGATCGACATCGAGGCGCAGTCGGCCCTGGCGCCGCTCGCCGGCCGGCACAACTACGGTTGGCCGATCGTTCAGGGCAACGAGTGCTTCACCCCCGCCACCAATTGCTCGACCACGGGCCTCACGCCGCCGGTCGTCGAGCACGTCCATTCGGGCGCCAAGTGCGGCGCCGTCGCCGGCTTCGTCTACCGCGGCACGGCGATCGGGCCGCTCGCGGGCGCGTACGTCTACGGCGACGCGTGCACCGCGCAGATCTTCTCGGTGGTCTGGTCGGGCGGAGCCGTGCAGCGCTCCGACGAGCTGACCGCGGGCCTCAACTCGACCGCGGAGCTCGGCACGCTCGCGGCCTTCGGCCAGGACGGCCTGGGGGAG
>CAITLX010000526.1 GCA_903893335.1 uncultured delta proteobacterium
CGCTGCGCGCTCGGCTCGCCGCGCTGCGCGCCCTCGAGCGCGACCCGCTCGCGCACGCGCTCGGCGAACTCGATTTCTTCCGCGAGCTGGTCATCGCCTCCGAGGTCTGGCCCGCCGTGTGGCTCGCCAACGCGTTCTGGGGGCCCGCGCGCGACATCCACGCGCGCTTCGCCGGCGCCGTCGGGCTCGTGCCGCCGGGCTTCCACAAGACGATGACCGAGGTCGTGCTGCGCGTGGAGCAGCACGACGCAGACGCCGCCGTGCGGCTCTTGCACGACCACTTCGCGCGCGTCGACGGGGCGATCGGCGAGCGGCTCGACGCCGCGCTCGCTCCCCCCGCGCGCACACCCCGCCGTTCGACCAAGAGGAGATCGTCATGACAGTCGCGCTGTGGTTCGCGGTGCTCGGCGCCGCGCTCGTCGTGCTCGCGCTCTGGGGCTTCGCGGCGGGCTACCCGCCGGCGCCCCTCGCGCCGTCGCGGCTCTCGCCGAAGGAGCAGGCGGTGCTCGCGGCGTGCGCCGACGCGCTCGTGCCGCGCGGCGGCTCGCTGCCGCTCTCGGCCACCGACGCGGGCGTCATCGCCTACTTCGACCGCATGCTCGGCGAGCTGCCGCTCGAGACGCGCGCGCTCATCAAGCTCTTGCTGCATTTCCTCGAGCACGGGCCGTGGGTCTTCGACCGGCGCGCGCGCCTCACGCGGCAGACGGAGGCCGAGCGCGAGGCGACCATGCGCGCCTGGAGCACGAGCGACGTCTACTTCCAGCGCATCGCGCTCATCAGCATGCGCACGCTGCTCGCGATGGCCTACCTCGCCGACCCGCGCGTCGTCGCCGCCCTCGGCGCCGAGGCCAACCTCTCGCCGTTCGAACCCGGAGCCTCGGCATGAAAGCCCTCGACGTCGTCCCGCTGCCGCCCGCCGATCCGCACCGCGGCGTGCGCGTCTTCTCCGACTACCGCGGCCCCGTGCGCGACGCGTGCGACGTGCTCGTCATCGGCTCGGGCCCCGGCGGCGCCATCGTGGCCAAGGAGCTCGCCGAGCGCGGCAAGGACGTCGTGCTGCTCGAGGAGGGCCCCCCGTTCGGCGCGAAGGACATGCGCCAGGAGGCCCACGAGTCGCTGCGCCGCACCATGCGCGAGGCCGGCACGCGCACCACGCGCGGCTCGGTCTTCATGCCCACCATCCAGGCCATCGCGCTCGGCGGCGGATCGCTCGTCAACTCCGCCATCTCGTGCCGCGCGCCCGACTGGGCCCTCGACGGCTGGGCCGAGCGCCACGGGCTCGCCTCGCTCGGCGGCGGCTCGCTCGACGCGCACTACACGGCGGTCGAGCAGTTCCTCGGCATCGCCCCGACGCCCGACGAGGTGCTCGGCGAGCGCAACCGCCTGTTCAAGCGAGGCTGCGACGCCCTCGGCTGGTCGAGCGAGCCGACGCCGCGCAACGTGCGCCAGTGCAAGGGCAGCGCCGAGTGCTTCACCGGCTGCCGCAACGGCGCCAAGCAGTCGACGGACGTGTCGTACGTGCCGGCGGCGATCCGCGCGGGCGCCCGCGTCTACACCAGCGTGCGCGCCGAGCACCTGACGGGCGACACGCGCCGCGTCGACGGCGTGCGCGGCCACGTCGTCGAGCCCTTCACGGGGCGCGCGAGCCACGAGGCGCGCTTCGACGCGAAGTGCGTCGTGCTCGCCGCCGGCTGCATGCAGACGCCCGTCATCGTGCAGCGCAGCGGCATCGGCAACCGGAGCGGCCAGGTGGGCAACCACCTGCACGCGCACCCCGGCCTCACCATCATGGGGATCTACCCCCACCGGGTCGAGCCCTGGCAGGGCGCGACGCAGGGCTTTCACTCGCTCGAGTTCCTGCGCGAGGGCATGAAGCTCGAGGTGCTCTGGGGGCCGCCCGCGCTGCTCGCGATGCGCTTCCCCGGCTTCGGCCTCGAGTTCAAGGAGCACCTGCTCGCGTACGACCGCATGGCGTCGTTCGACGTGTTCGTCGCCGCGCACCGCTCGACCGGTCGCGTGCGCGCGCCGCTCTTCGGGTGGAACCCGCGCATCGACTTCGAGATCCACCCCGAGGACATGGCCCTCTTGCAGAAGGGGCTCTGCCGGCTCGTCGAGCTCTCCTTCGCGGCGGGCGCCGAGCGCGTGCTGCCCGGCATCCACGGCGTGCCCGACGTGCTCACCCCCGCGACCGGCGTCGGGCCGCTCGCGAACGCGAAGGTCGCGCCGCGCGACACCACCGTCGGCGCCACGCACCTGTTCGGCACGACGCGCATGGGGACCGACCCGCGCACGAGCGTCACCGACGCGTGGGGCAAGTTCCACGAGGTCGACAACCTCTACGCCGCCGACACCGGGCTCTTCCCCGACTCGACGGCCGTCAACCCGATGCTCACCTGCATGGCGCTCGCGCACCGCATCGCCGGCGGCATCGCCGATCGAAGCCTCGGCTGAGCGCGCGCTCGCGCTCCGCCGATCGCGCCTTCAGCTGAGCGCACGCTCGCGCTCCGCCGTTCGAGCCTTCAGCTGAGCGCGAGCATCCGCTCGATGGGCAGGCGCGCGCGCTCGCGCAGCGTCGCGTCCATCTCGATGCGCGGCGCGAGGTCGCGCAGCGCGAGGTAGACTTTTTCGAGCGTATTTTTCTTCATGTGCGGGCACTCGTTGCACGCGCAGTTGCCGTCGGGCGGCAGCGGCAGGAACGCCTTGTGCGGCGCGGCCTTCTTCATCTGGTGGAGGATGCCGACCTCGGTGGCGACGATGAACGTCGTCTTCGGGCTGCCCACCGCGTAGTGCAGCAGCGCCGTGGTCGAGCCGATGAACGTCGCGCGCGCGAGGATGGCGTCCTCGCACTCGGGGTGCGCGATGACCTCGGCGTCCGGGTGGCGCTCGAGCAGCCCGATGAGCTTTCGCTCGCTGAACGTCTCGTGGACGATGCAGCTGCCCTGCCAGAGCGTCATCTTCCGGCCGAGCTTCTTCTCGAGCCAGCGCCCGAGGTTCTTGTCCGGGGCGAAGAGGATCTCCTTGTCGGCGGGCACCGCGGCGACGATCTTCTCGGCGTTCGACGAGGTGCAGATGTAGTCGCTCTCGGCCTTCACCTCGGCCGTGCAGTTGATGTAACTGATGGCGACGGCGCCCGGGTGGCGCGCGCGCCAGGCGCGAAACGCGTCGGCGGGGCAGCCGTCGGCGAGCGAGCAGCCGGCCTCGAGGTCGGGCACGACCACGACGCGGTCGGGGTTCAGGATCTTCGCCGTCTCGGCCATGAAGTGCACGCCGGCGAAGAGGATGACGTCGGCGCTCGTCTTCTTCGCGGCCTGCGCGAGCTGCAGCGAGTCGCCGAGGAAGTCGGCGACGTCCTGGATGTCGTCGTCCTGGTAGTAGTGCGCGAGCACCACCGCGTTGCGCTCGCGCTTGAGGCGCGCGATTTCCTGGTCGAGGTCGAGCGTGCTCGGGAGAGGCGACGTCATCGTGCGCGAAACGTAGGGCCGCGGGGCGACCTTGGCCAGCGCTACGC